>CAIOKC010000015.1 GCA_903858755.1 uncultured bacterium
CGCAGCGTACGTCCATGCCGGCGGCTCGGTCGTCGGAGCTGTCGTGCTTGCGAGCGAGACCGACTTCGTGTCGAAGAACGAAGCTTTCGGAAAGCTTGCCTACGATATTGCGATGCATGTCGCTGCGATGAACCCGCAATTTCGCGCGCGCGAGGATATCACGGAAACCGACCTTAAGGCGGCTCGCGAAGTCTTCACCTCCGAAGTGGCGAATGTGCCCGAAGCCGCGCGCGCGAAAGCGCTCGAGGGCAAGATCGACAGCTACCTCAAAGAGCGTGTGCTCCTCGAGCAGCCGTTCGTGAAAGATCCGTCCGTCTCGATCCGCGAGCTCATTGAATCCGCCGTACAGAAATTCGGCGAGAAGATTCAGGTCGCTCGCTTCGAGCGACTCTCGGTCAGGTAAACCATGACGTTCGCCATAGGAGCACTTATCAGTTCGCTCGCGGGGATCAGCGCTCTCTTCGGTCTGAAATACTGGGAAATGCGGAACGGTACGACCGTCTTTCCCGAATGGCGTGTGAAAGCCGACGCGCAGGCGGCGAAGCTCAAAGAGCTTGCCTCCGCCGCGTGGCTCGATCTCGCCCTGCTTCCTCCGCTCATGCTGCGTACGGCGCGCGTCGTCGTCCATGAGGCGGCGCTTGGCATGGCTGCGCTCGCGCGCATCTCCGAGCGGCAGGCGCACCGCCTCGCGGATTTTGTATCGCACAAACGCGGCTTCGAACGCCGCGAGACACGCTCGGAATTTCTGCGGAAAGTGGGGGAGCACCGCCAGGGCAATGGGCTTGATGCGGATACGAATAACGGGCAGAATATCTAAGCGCCGCCTTAGCTCAGTTGGTAGAGCAACTCTTTTGTAAAGAGAAGGTCCCCAGTTCGAGTCTGGGAGGCGGCTCCAGTCGATTATGAAAACCACAGACACCTACTGGTACCTCCACGTCGGTCGCGCGACGGATCTCACCGGTTCGGATCGGATCCTCTATCGCGCGTTCGAAATGCTTCCCGCCGCGCTTTCGCTTACGACGCTGCTCGGGCTCGTGGCGCTTGCATTCGTCCGCCCCGTCTGGGCATCGTACGTCACGATAGCGTTTTCTTTCTACTGGCTTCTGAAGACAATCTACCTCTCTGCGCATCTTCGGCACAATTTCAAGCGACTGCGGCACAACCTCGCGGTCGATTGGAGCGAACGCGTGAGGAGTCTCGGAGCAGATGCCGGATCCGACATCGTCCATCTGGTGATCTTCCCGTATTACACGGAAGGACTCAGCGTCATCGAAGACAGCGTCCGCGCGCTCGCCGAGACCTCGTTTGATCACAAAAACATCGCGGTGATTCTCGCCGCTGAAGAGCGAGCGGGCGAGGAGGCGCGCCTCGTGGGCGAGCGCGTCATCGAAAAGTACGGAGACCGGTTTCTCTCGTGCATTCTCACGGTGCATCCGGACGGCGTCGAAGGAGAGCTCGCGGGCAAGGGTGCAAACATCGCATACGCTGCGCGCGAAGCGCGCACGCGCATACTTGATGCGAAGGCGATTCCCTACGAGCGGACCATTGTCTCGGCATTCGACGTGGATACTGTCGTATACTCGCAGTACTTCTCGTGCCTCACGTGGCATTTTCTTACGACCGAGCGACCTGAGCGCACGTCGTTCCAGCCTGTGCCGCTCTACAACAACAACATCTGGGAAGCGTCGACCGTGGCGCGGGTCGTCGCCTATTCGAGTTCGTTCTGGCAGATGATCCAGCAGGAAAGACCCGAAAAACTCGCGACGTTTTCTTCTCACGCAGTGCCCTTCCCGCAGCTTCTCGAGGCGGGATACTGGCAGCGGAATGTGGTCTCAGAGGATTCTCGCATCTTCTGGAACCTATTCGTCCGGTTTGATGGAGAATATCGTGTCGTGCCGCTCGCGTATCCTGTCTCGATGGATGCCAACGCCGCGGGGAGCCTCTGGGGCACGATGAAAAATATCTATCGCCAGCACCGGAGGTGGAGCTATGGAGCCGAGAATATCGCGTACATACTTTTCGCGTTCGTGAAAAACAAGCGCATACCCATCCGCAAGAAGCTCCGCGCGGCGGGAGTCCAGATCGAAGGCTTCTGGTCGCTTGCGACGCATCCGCTCATTCTCTTTGCAGTCGCGTGGCTTCCGCCGATTGTCGGCGGCGCGACCTTCAATGCGACCGTGCTTTCGTATAGTCTCCCGGTGATCGCGCGAAGCTTTCTTACGCTCGCGCTCCTCGGCCTTGTCTTTTCCGCCGCCTTCTCGATGTATTTGATTCCTGAGCGACCTGCCGGGCATTCGCGTTTCCGCTACCTTGTGATGGGCGTACAGTGGGCGCTCGTCCCTGTCACGATGGTCGTCTTCAGTGCGATCCCAGGGTTGGATGCGCAGCTTCGACTTCTGACGGGCAACTACCTCGGATTTTGGGTCACGCCGAAAGTGCGCCGAGCGATTTCGCAAGGATAGAGGATTGCGGTAGTATTGGAGTCGTGCAACCGCTCTCGCACTCAAAGCGACGATTCTATCTCTACGGACTCGCGGTCCTCTTTTTCGCCGCCGTGCCCCTCGTGCTTTTGTACGCGACAGGGTACCGCTATCGCGGCGAATTCGGCGTTGTCCGCACCGGCGGGATTTTCATTTCGATTCCTTATTCAAATGCAGTGGTGTCGCTCGACGGCGCCGAAGTCGGCACGACAGGTCTTCTCAATCACGATTTTTATGTCGGTGATCTTGCGCCCGGCGCCTATCGCTTGAGCATTGTGCGCGAGGGAAGCCATGCGTGGGAGCGCACGCTCGTTGTCGAATCAAATCTTGTGACGACCGCTTCCGCATTTCTCATTGCGGACAAGCCAGTGATCGTGCGCCTCACGACGGCAACGACGAGCGATCCCGCGTCGCGCACCATACGCGCGGAGGAAGAGAAGATGTACCGCGCGGTATTCAGCGCTTCCGCGACCACGACCGCTTCGGGCGCCGCAGAAGAGCAGGATGGCGAAGGCGTGTTTATCGAGCAGGGCGATGTGGTGTTGCGGTGGATGCGCGAGAATGTGCCGTTGCCAAGCCAATATTGCGGCAGACCATCGTATTGCATCGAGGAGATTTCGATCGAGCGCGGATCCGAAGTGAGCACTCGCGCTGCGTTTTATGCAGGAGGCATCCTCTATCGCACTCGCGAGGGAGGCGTCTTTATCGCAGAGGCGGATGTCCGTCCCACTCCCGTTTCTCTCGCGCTCTATCCGAAGAAGGGAGCAGATTTTGCGATCGTGGGCGGCGTGCTTATCGTGAAAGACGGTACGGCACTCTATGCGGTAGAGGGGCTTTGATACAATGCGCTCATGTCTACCCAGAGAGGTCACCTGCACCCCATTTCGTCTCTCATCCGGGAAGCAAACCGCATATGTTTCGATATGGGATTCTCCCTCGAGGAAGGTCCGCTCCTCGAGGACGAGTGGTACAATTTCGATGCGCTTAACGTCCCGAAAGATCACCCTGCGCGCGATATGCAGGACACCTTTTTCATCAAAGATGAAGAAGGGAAGGTGCTGCGCACGCATACGTCGCCGGTACAGGTGCGCTACATGGAGGCGCAGATGAAGAAGGGCAATACGCCGCCGTACCGTATCATCGTCCCCGGCAAGGTCTTTCGCAACGAAGCGACCGACATGACGCATGAAGCGGAGTTTTCCCAGATAGAGGGGCTCGCGGTCGGCGAGGATATCACGCTTGCGCACCTCAAAGGCACGCTCGCACGGTTTTTCAAAGAGCTTTTCAAAGGAGCGGAAGTGGAAATACGATTCCGACCGAGCTTCTTTCCTTTTACCGAGCCATCGGTCGAGGTGGATATGCGCTTGGTGGGCGATGCTGCGCCCGAGAAGCTCCGCGGCACATGGATAGAAATGATGGGAGCGGGTATGGTGCATCCGAGTGTCCTTGAAAGCGCCGGGGTCGATGCCGGGAAATACCGCGGCTTCGCCTTCGGCATGGGGCTCGACAGACTCGCGATGTTGCGGTGGGGAATCGACGACATTCGCCTCATGCATTCCGCCGACCTGCGATTCATCAATCAATTTTGACCATGAACATCTCTCGGCGCTGGCTCAATACTTTCTTCGACATGGAATTACCGGATGCGGAAGCGCTCTCCGCCGCGCTCACCTTCCACGCCTTCGAGATCGAATCTGTCGAAAAATACAGCAGTCAGACTGCTGTATCGGATGAGGTTTTGGACGTGAAGGTGACGCCGAATCGCGGGCACGACTGCCTCTCTCATCGCGGTATCGCCAAAGAGCTTTCCGCGATACTGCGGATTCCCTTTGCTCCAAAAAAAGACCCGCTTACGCGCACCGCAGATTTGTCGAGGAAAACCGATGCAGTGCGTGTGGAAATAGAAGATGCAAAGCTTTGCAGGCGCTATGTCGCAGGATACGTGCGGGGCGTGAAGGTGGATCAGAGTCCCGAATGGCTTCGCCAGGCGCTCGAGGCGGTGGGTCAGCGCTCGATCAACAACGTGGTCGACGCCACCAACTTCGTGATGTTCGATATGGGGCAGCCCCTGCACGCATTCGACGCGGCGAAGCTCGGGAGTCTCGCGATCGGTGTCCGCCGCGCGCGCGAAGGCGAGACGATGGAAGCGCTTGATACCAAGGTCTACTCGCTTACGCCCGCAGACCTTGTCATTACCGCAGGAGGAAGCACGGTGGGCATCGCCGGCGTGAAAGGCGGCATGGCGACCGGCATCGACGAGCGCACGACCGATATCGTGATTGAGTCAGCCAATTTCGACGGCGTTTCGGTGCGGAAAACAGCCGCTGCGCTCAAACTGCGCACCGATGCCTCGCAGCGTTTCGAGCAGGTATTGAGTCCTGATCTCGCGGCGATCGGCATGCGGCAGGTGATCGATCTGATTGCGTCGATTGCGGGAGGGGAGGTCGAAGGATTTGTCGACGAATACCCGACTCGTCCGGAGCGACGCGACATCTCCGTGTCTCTCGAACAGATCAATGACACGCTCGGGACCTCGCTTTCGGAGGACGATATCGGCGACGTCTTCACGCGCCTCGGTTTTCCCTATATCGTAAACGGAGGCGCATTCACCGTCACACCGCCGTTTGAGCGGCTCGATCTCGCCATACCCCAAGATCTCATCGAGGAGGTCGCGCGCATCGTCGGCTATGATCTGGTCCCGAGCGAAGCGTTGCCCGCATTCTCGAGAAGACCGGAGGTGAATCCGAATTTTTATGCCGCGGAAAAGATTCGAGAGGAACTCGTCTCGGAAGGATATTCCGAAGTGTGTACGTCCGTATTCGCGGACGTGGGAGAGCGGGTCGTCGCGAACAAGGTCGACAGCGTGCGCCCGTATCTTCGCGCGAATCTCACGGACGGTCTTACCGCCGCACTCGAGAAAAATATGCGCAATAAAGATCTGCTCGGTCTTTCGGAAGTGAAGGTGTTTGAGATCGGTACCGTATGGAGCGGCGGGCAGGAGAGGATGATGCTCGGCACTGCCGATTCGAGTGGCGCTCGCGAAGCGCCACTCCCCATATCGGGAGATACGATCTCCCGATATGGGGGGTTTGGAGTGTCGACTGCGGAGCGCTATCAGCCATTCTCGAAATATCCGTACACCGTGCGCGACATCGCGCTCTGGGTAGCCGAAGGGACCTCGGCGGAAGACGTCCTCAGTGTCATTCGCGCACACGCGGGTGATCTTCTCGCGCGGAGCGAACAATTCGATGAGTTCAAAAAAGGCGACAAGGTTTCCTATGCTTTCCGTCTCGTATTCCAGTCCTTTGAGAAGACGCTCACCGACGAAGAGGTGAACGCGATTATGATGCATGTACATGCCGCAGCGGCGGAAAAGGAGTGGGTGGTACGATAGTCTCATGAATAAAGTACTTGCGGGGCTGTGCGGGGGAGCGGTGCTCTTTGGCGCCCTCGCATGGCTGTGGGCGGCGACTCCGTCGGGCGAGGTCGCTGATATGCGGGGGCGAGACACGATCACCATCGTCCTTACCGAGAAAGGATTTACCCCGCGCGATTTCACGGTAAGCCGGGGTACTGCGGTCGTTTTTACCACGACGCGCGGCAATCAATTTTGGCCCGCATCCAACGAGCACCCATCGCATGATCTCTATAGCGAGTTCGATCCTAAGCATCCGATCGACGCGGATGCATCGTGGTCATTCGTCTTCGATCGTAGCGGAGAGTGGGGTTTCCACGATCACATTCGTTCGTACTTCACCGGTCGTGTGTATGTCGAATAAGCTTGTCATCACGGGAATACTTGGCATCGCGCTTGCGGCTCCTGCCCTCTACTTGTACGCGCCGGTCGTGTCAGCAAACGTGAAGCTTCACGCATGCGCCGACCTCAGAGAAGATGGGGAGCAGATTGAATGCATCTTTCGCGTGATAGAAAGCGAAATGGAGCGCGGAGGAGTAGATCCGGCGATGAGGGTATTCTCCAAGGCATACGACGACTTTCACTCATTCGCGTCGACCGGGTGCCACCGGTACGCGCACCGTGTCGGGGATCTCGTGTACTACCATCAGTACCTCGGCAGCGATGGCATCGAATCGATCGAGTTTCCTCAATCGACGACCGCATGCGGATACGGCTTTTACCACGGTTTCTTGGAACATCTGATACAAGATAACCCGTACCCCGATTTCGTCACCAAGACGTGTGTCTACCTCACCGGACGTCTCCAGAGCGACATGTCCGATATTGCTATCATTTGTTATCACGGAAGCGGACACGGGTTCGAGCTCGCCGAATCGGAGCGCGTGCCGAGATCGAAGTGGGGTAATCTGCACGCATTTGTCGACGGACCGCTCGCGCGTTGCGGAGAGATGTCGGAAGCGACTGCGCGCGAAATAGAGGAGTGCCGACAGGGCGTATTTAACGTGATCGTGGATTGGATGGCGGAAAAACAGTATGGCTTCACCTACAATGCCGCGCGCCCGTTCGCTCCGTGCGATGCGCTGCCGACCGCGTACGTCTACGCGTGTTACTACGAAATGGCGCAAAAGCTCGACTCGGTATCAGGGCTTGATCCGGTAGTCATTGCACGCATCGCGGAATCTGCTCCCACTACGGCGCTTGCCGACGTCGCGTTCCGCGTCGGGGTCGCGGGAATCATCCAACAGACCATAGCGGACGGGAAAGGGTATGAAGCGAGTCTTGCGCGCTGTGCAACGCTCCAAAGATTATTCTTCGAGGGATGCATAGCAAGTATGATCAGTGGTCTATTTGAGCACGGACCTCCCCAGCGCGAATATGAGAAACCATTTGAGCTCTGCGCCGAGTCCGTCGTGGCTGATGCGGGTATGTCGAAAGAGTGCTATACGGCTATTGCATTTCGACTGAAGCGATTTTACGAACCAGCGCGGGTAAACGATCTATGCAAGAAGATCCCGGAAGATTTCCGGGGTCCGTGCGAAGAGTGAGAAAAAGCCAGAGCCCGGGGAGAACCCGGGCTCTGTTGGTCGCGCTCATGTCTTCAGGAAACACGTCAAACTGCCAGGGACCACTTGCTCTCCGAAAAATGACACCCTCGCAATCCATATGCATCCGACACTGGCGTTGTGCCTCAAGCTTTGCAGCTGAGCTTTGTCGGTGAGCATTCCCTCGCTGACGACGGTGGTCCGATCGCGGCATTTCAACCGCACGCTGCTTTTGATCTCGACAACGCAGTCGCGATATCGATAGTGATAGACGCTTTCAGATCGCATGATTCCCATGATGCTGAAAGCGACTATCGCAACTGCCGCGACGAGAATGCCGTCGATAATCCATCTGCGCATGACGTTTCCTCCGCTTTTCTGTATGCACTATACGCCTGGCTGGAGGCTATGCAACGGAAGCGTTTTTTGGTATACTGGAAGGACCAAAATATGGCTGAAAGCAAAGGCAAAAAGAGTGTTTCTCCCGCCCCCAAATCGGGGCAAAATAATGCGGCAGGGTCCTACGGAGCGAGCGATATCACCGTCCTCGAAGGGCTCGAAGCAGTGCGCAGACGACCGGGTATGTACATCGGTACGACTGGTACCGATGGTCTGCACCATCTCGTATGGGAAATCTTCGACAACTCGCGCGACGAGGCGATGGGAGGATTTGCGAACGATATTGAAATAGCGCTGTTGCCCGACAACATGGTCCGCGTCGTCGACAACGGTCGTGGCATCCCCGTCGACATCCACCCCAAAACCAAACTCTCCGCACTCGATACGATCATGACCACGCTCCATGCCGGCGGCAAATTCGGCGGCGAAGGATACAAGGTCTCCGGCGGTCTGCACGGCGTCGGCGCATCCGTCGTCAACGCGCTCTCGACCTACGCTCGCGTCGAGGTGCATCGCGATGGCGGGCAGTATGTGCAGGAGTACAAGAGTGGCGGCAAAGCGGTCGCGAAGGTCAAGAAGATTGGCAGCTCAAAGCTCCACGGTACCATAACGCTCTTCCAAGCGGATCCTTCCATCTTTCCGACAATCGAATACAGCTGGGATCGCATTGTCTCGCATATGCGCCAACAGGCGTACCTCGTCAAGGGTCTGCGCATTTCACTCTCCGATCTCCGCCAGTCGGGGAGCGTGAAGCACGAGGAAGTATTCTATCTCCGCGAGCTCGGGCTCGATGCGCCATCGTTTACCTTTTACTTCGAAGGCGGGCTTCGCTCATTGGTCGGATTCCAGAATCGTTTCCTTGAGCCGGTACACAAAAATATTTTCTATGTAGAAAAAGAGCAAGACGGCGTCGCCGTCGAGGTCGCGCTTCAGTATGTCGATGACATCAGCTCGCGCGTCTCTGCGTTTGCCAACAACATCTACACTGCCGAGGGCGGCACGCACATCACTGGCTTCAAGACCGCGCTCACGCGCACGCTGAATGCGCAAAATAAAAGCGGCAAAGAAAGCGATTCATTCACCGGCGATGATGTGCTTGAAGGGCTGACCGCGGTCGTCTCCGTGAAATTGCGCGAGATTCAATTCGAAGGTCAGACCAAGGGAAAGCTCGGGAGCGTGGAAGCGCGCGGCGCCACCGAATCCGTATTCGGCGAGGCATTTGCGGCATTTCTCGAGGAGCACCCCGACGACGCGCGCGCGATCATCGGCAAGGCGGCGCTCGCGATGAAGGCGCGCAAAGCCGCAAAAGCCGCGAAAGACAGCATTATGCGAAAAGGCGCGCTCGACGGCATGACGCTGCCGGGCAAGCTCGCCGATTGCCAGACCAAGCATGCGGAAGAAGCCGAGCTTTTTATCGTGGAGGGAGATTCCGCAGGCGGCACCGCGAAGATGGGCCGCGATAGGCGCATCCAAGCCATCCTTCCGCTGCGCGGAAAGATCCTCAATATCGAACGAGCGCGCCTCGATAAGATGCTCGCGAGCGAGCAGATCAAGAATCTTGTGGTCGCGCTCGGCACCGCGATCGGCGATATCTTCGACTTACGCAAGCTTCGCTACCACAAAATCATCATCGCGACCGATGCCGACGTGGACGGCGCGCACATTCGCACGCTGCTTCTCACGCTCATGTACCGCCACTTTCGCCCCGTCGTCGATGGCGGCTTCCTCTACATCGCGCAGCCGCCGCTTTTCAAGATCCGCAAAGGAAAAGAGGTCGCGTATGCATACAGCGACGAGGAGCGCATAAAAATCGCGGGCAAAGACATGGAGCTTGAGCCGGAAGGTGCCGAGCTCGAAGCGGGCGAAGAAGTCGAAGGGACCGCCGCCAAAAAAGGTCCGAAGATCTCCGTCCAGCGCTACAAGGGCTTGGGCGAAATGAATTCCGAAGAATTGTGGGAGACGACCATGGATCCCGCTCGCCGCATTTTGAAGCAGGTAGCGATCGAGGATGCACAGGAAGCGGATCGCGTCTTTGATATGCTCATGGGCACCGACGTCCCCGCGAGAAAGAGCTTTATCCAAAGTCATGCGAAAGAAGCGACGCTGGATATCTAAATAGAAAGGGCACCTTGCGGGGCGCCCTTTGAGTGTGAGAACAATGGGTGTTCAGTTTGCAATCTCGCGTTGAATCGTCAACGCGAGGTCGTGATGGTGGGGAACGGCGGCATCGCGCAGTTGCATAAGCTCGTCGCGGGTAAGTCCTTTCTTGGTGCGCCGTATTGCCATGCACTTCATATACGCGAGGACATGCCGCCAATCTGGATCACCGATGTACGGACCGGCACTGGTCAGGATATGCCTGAAGAATGCGATTGCCACCTCGACGGCGTGATCGCTTACTTCTGCACGGAACGTCCGTTCGACGGCCGCCATACGCGTGACGCAAGAAGACGTCGCAGAACACCACCCGTACTCTTGGGCAATATTCCGCGTTTTGCCGCTCCAGACGGCGATGTTCTGGAGGAAGCCGGTGTCGAAGTCTTCCGTATGCAGATGGAAGCGAAGCATCGTCGACGCAGCTTCCATGTCGAAAAAGACCGGCGTTTCGTACGGTTTATGATCGGCGAGGTGAATGCTGCCTTCACCGTAGTTGAACAGAAAACGCCACGCCATGTTGATACGCTCCTGCGTGTCCGATTCGAGTTCGCAGTAGCGCTCGAGGCTGGCGGCATCCCAGACACGCTTCAGTCCAACTTTTGCGAGTTCGTAGGGGGTAAAGGTTGGCTCGGGTGCCTGTCCTTTACTTTTTCTCCGGAAGAGTGAAAGAGCTGTCATGCGATCCTCCTTTGGGTCATGACGTGCGGGCACTATTGCACAACTCGCGAGAAAACAAAAGCGTCTCCGGACGCTTCCCAACCTCGTCGTAATATTCGGACTTAGAAGCCGTACGGGTACTGCGGGTAGTAGTTGTAATTTTGGTACGGCTGGTTGTACTGGTATTGGTAGTATTGACCGCTCTGGTATGTCGGCTGTGTGTACTGATTGTAGTAGGCAGGTTGCGGCGCGTAGTATTGCGTGCCGGTGTAGTACGAAGGCGTGGACAAGTACGGAGCCGACATCGTTTGCGATGCGTAATTATTGGAGGAATTAGAATCCGCGATCGACACCGTGATGCTCACCGCTCCGCCCACCGCTTGCGAGAAGCGCAGTGTGTTTGCTACGCGGTCGCCTGCGCCGAGCGACGCTTGCTGCGGCGAAGTGTAGGTGTAGCCGGCGTTCGCGGCGGTCGGCAATTGCGCCGAGAAATAATACGCGGGCGAGGCGCTGCCGCCGACATTTGCAATATCAAAACTCACGACGGCACTGCCGTACTGGTCGACGCTCGCCGACGTGATCGAGACGGAGATATCGGGAGGACCGCTCGAATGCGCGACGGGCGCCGCCGGCGTGCTCGTCTGCGGCGAGGTCGCTTTCTCCTCCGCCGGATGCACCTTTATCGTCGCGCTTCCTTGCACTTGCTTCGACGAGGTCGCGCCCGGGACGAAGACGACCGAGATGCCTATGTCGAGCGCTTCTTTCGCCGAGAGGCGAGGAGTAAGCGAGAGAGATTTGGTATCGGAGCTTACCGTGTACGCAGCGCCGCAGGGGATCGTCGCCACGGCGCCCGTCATACTCGGAGTCTCGAGCGAGAAGCTTTCGTTGCACTGATACAAAAGCGCATAGGTGCCTTTCTCCGATGCGGAGTGTTTCCATGTGAGATCGAATGCTTCGCCCGAGGCCGCATCGCTTGGCGCGAAGACTTCGACCTTCGGCGTGCGGGAGAAGAATTTCGAGAGGGAAGGAGCGACGAGAGACGCGAGGTGAAGCAAGCCCCAGACGACGATGATCGCAAGGACGATAAGACCCGCGATGGCGAGAAGACTCGAAAGGAGGTCCTGCTTCGGCTCTTTGTGGGTGTGGTCAGTCGTGGTGGCGCTCTTCACCTCCGTGTGCTCGATTTCTGCCATACTGGTATCCGCATCTTTCCATCCGCGCACCGGTGTGTCAAGGCTATTGACACACAGCCTCGTATACTATATAATGTGATGCACCATATGCATTCTCGTCTTCCAAAACAAACAGAGCGTGCAGCCTCGTCTGCCGGCCTGCGCCCGCCTGCGCCGGTCTTTCTCGCTGTGCTTACTGTCATCTTTTTCTCGTCGCTCTCCGCGGCGGACTCCATCGGTTTCGTGCCCTACTATATCGATGGTTCGACTCCCTTGGACTCCGCTCAAGGCAAATCGCTCACCACAGGCGGTACCGCACCTCGCGCCGAGAGCATCGCGCTTTCGAATTTGCCTGAGCTTGGAGAAGATCCTGCCGCCGTCGCGGAGAAAGAGATTGCTGTGAATCCTGCCCGTATCACGATCGACGCGATCGATCTCGATCTTCCGATCCAAAATCCGGGTACTCGCGATATCAGCGCGCTCGACGAACTGCTCAAGAGCGGTCCCGCGCGCTTCGTCGATTCCGCGCAGCTTGGAGTAGGGGGCAACGTCCTCATCTTCGCACATTCCTCGCACCTCCCGGTCGTCCGTAATCCGATGTACAAGGCGTTCAACAAGATTCCCGATTTGAGCGCCGGAGATTCCATCGTGCTCACCGGAGAAGATGGAAAGAAATATCTCTATCGTGTCGTGAGTATCGCGACGGCGGACGCGACCGATACCAAGATCGACCTCGCGGTCGAAGGGAAGCGCCTCACACTCGTCACCTGCGACACCCTGACCGGCAAAAGCTCGCGCTTCGTCCTTACTGCAGACTTTATCGGCGTACTCTAAATCGCCATGACACTCGCAATAAAAAAGACGGCGCTCTCGATCGGTATCGCGATCGGCATGGTTACTTCGCCTTTCATCGGACTTGCCGACGTGTGCGATTGCTACGCGACTGAAGTGTATGAGGTGTATGAAGCATATGAAGTGCCTTCTGCGGGACCTGCGTCTATCGCGGGACCCGCATCCATCGGTCGCTCCGCCTCAATCGGCGGACCGGCGACGATTGGTCGCGGTGTCTCTGTAGGACGCCCCGTCTCCGTCGGACATCCTGTCGAGGTGGGGTACGGGGTCGAGGTCGCGCATGCAGTCGACTTGCCGGTGCACAAGGTAGACATCGCACGCCCTGTCGCTATCGCGCACGCCGTCGACATCGCTCGTCCGGTAGAAATCGCCCGTGCGGTTAGTGTCGCCCATGCGGTCGCGATCGCGCACCCTCTCGACATCGCATACGCAGTCGACATCGCCCACGCAGTCGAGATAGGGAAGTAGGTAGGTGTTCACGCGCCATATCGGGCTTGCATATCTGCGGCTCTCGTTGTCTCCTTGTGCAGGTTTAACTTGCACAACTTGTTCTCTTGTGCAGTTCTGTGCTCATGGCACAATGCGTGCATGAGTCTGGAAAGGATGTACAGGATGCGCGATGCGCACGAAGAGACAAAGCAAAAAGAGATTTTGAAACATCCTGTCACCGGCGAGGATATCGAGCTCGGCGAACACGACCGGACGCTTGCTGACATACTGCACGACCAGAAAGAGCAGGAGCGTTTTCTCAACAAGTACCTTTTTGATCGTAAGCCGATTCAGGCGCAGGAGATTGCCGATTCGCTTGCGAGCGGCACCGCGCTTGATGCGAAGCAGATACAGCTGCTCGAAAATACGCGCGTGGCGTACAATCTGGATCGCAAGCGCGTCGAGCTCGTTGCCGAGCTTTTGACGAGTGGTGAACTGCAGCGCGTCGCAGGGATTGATCCGCGGATCAAGGAGATCGTCGGGCAAGTAGGAGCTGAGAACGCGGCGGAGCTCATGCGGGCATATGTGCAGGACTTCGCGCTTTCAGATAGGAAGTCGTTCGACAAGATCGTCCGCGCGCACAAGGCGATGCATGATATAAGCACGGGCACAGAAGCGAAGGATATTGATGCGCGACTCGGGGCGCTCCTCGCGGATTACAAGATCCCAGAGCAGAGCTTCTTCGAGGCAACGCGACCGGGCGTACATGCGGCGCAGACGCAGGAGAATCTGCGCAAGCTTGCTGCAGCGGAGTACGGGTGGTTCCGCACGTCAATCGACTTTGTCTCCAGCAACGCGCTTTCGCATCGTGCCGGGCGGAAATTGCTCATGAATCTGCAAGAGCAGGACAAGCTCATGGTGCAGTGCGACAAACATCGCTCAGTGGTCGGCAGATTTCTGCGCGCGACACTCACGCCAGATGTGCGCGCGGCGATCCAGAAGCACCTCCTCGAAGGAGGATCGCTGATGAAAAGTGCGGAAGATTCCAATACAGACACGGTGGCGAGCATCCAGGAGTATAGGCGCATCAAAGATGAACGCGACACACTTGCGACACGCTACTCCGCGTATGAGAAGGAGGAGTGCAAGCGCCGCAAGATCGCAGATATTTCGAAACAGCCCGGGCTTCGCGACGCACTCAAAGACGACTTCGCGAAACGCGAGGTAGAGCATCGCAAGGCATACAAAGGGCGCGGCGTGTTTGGCATGCTGCTTCTGCTCTTGTTTGGTTCCACTCCCGCGACGAAAGACGACATTAAACGATCACTCCCATAAGTATGACGCGAGAACAACTTTTGCAAGAACTGGAGCGAGTGCTTGAGACCGAAGGCGAGCAGGCTGCCGAAGCATTCCTCGCGAAGCGTTTTGCCGATTTGCCCGACGACATGAAGGGTGCCGCACTTTTGTCTTTCTATGCCGATGCGGTCGCCAAAGAGGCGAGTGGTGGAGATCCGGTGGTAGAGGCACAGCAAGAAGGCGTGGAAGCACTCGAAGCGCTGGAGGCGTTGCGGCAGGAGACATCGTGAACATCGCTCCAAATACGGCTTTATTGGTGGATTTTTGAGCCATTGACAAGATGGCTCTGTCTGGTATAATCTCCCTAGTTTTCACAGTTTTACAGCCGTGGAGGGCAAAATGAGCGAAGGAATCAAATGGGTCGCGATCGCTGCGCTCATAGTCGTTGGTTTTCTGTGGTGGAACAACCACAGCTTGCTGTGCGACGCGCAGTGTCGCGAGACGCAAGCGGAGGCGCGTGAAGATCGCCTCGCGACCAAGACTTCGCAGACCGATAAAACGCGGTCGCGAGGCAACCTCGCGGTGCGAACGTACGCTGGCGGTCCGTGCACCGGTCGATCGACCGGACGCCGCGGCGTCTGGAAGGTCGATGAGACCAACGGCCGCCTTGGCTGTTGGGTCCAGTGAGCGTATTTGGAAACGGCGCGTACGAGATATCTCTCGCGCCGTTTCCCTCGCTTTTTGTGAGCGTCATCTTAGGTGCACTGACGTGCCTAAGTAGCTTTCACAAAAAAGCTATTGATCGTTACAACGCCGCCGCGTGGCGGCACAGAAAAGAGGAGCTTGCCGTGCGCAAGATCATCATCGCAATCGCCGCGCTCGTTGCGGCGTCCGTGTTCGTCCCCGCCACGTCGGCGGAAGCGAACGGCTACGGCTACCGTCATGGCTACCACGGTGGTCAGCCTGCGTGCCCGCACTACGCCTGGCACAACGGTCGCTGCTACTACGGCGCCGCAACACGCCGTGTCGTCACCGGCTATCGCGTCGAGATGGTGCGCCGCCCGGTGTATCGCACCGTCACGGTGCAGAAGAAGGTGTGCGGTCATGCGCCGTGCGCCGCTCCCGCGCCGTGTCCGGCTCAGACCGTGCTGGTGCCCGCAGTGACCGTGCCGTGCAGTACGTGCGGCGGCGCTCCCGCGGCGCAGGTCGCCGCGGGTCCTACTGCCGGGACGCCCTGCACCGGTCGATCGACCGGACGCCGCGGCGTCTGGAAGGTCGATGAGACCAACGGCCGCCTTGGCTGTTGGGTCGATTGATCCACCCAGGGCGGCGTACACGCGAGTGTCGCCGCCCTGAAATCTTGGAGGCATTCATGGGTGAAGATAAGAAGCGATATCACTGGTCTGCAGAAGACATTGCCTCGGCAATTTCGTGGATCAGTACCGTGGTTCTGATTGTTTTCATAGCGTTGGTTGCGCTGTGGTTCCGGTCAGTATTTGGCGATGGGTTTATGGGATGGCTTTCCAGATTTATTTGGTTGCCACTGCTCATTTACTTCAACGTCCAGCTCTGGGCGACGAGCATTCGGGAATCGACGGACCTTGGTCAATGGTTCGTCGACAACTTTCTAGCTCTTGACGCGTCGGTCTTCGGGCTTTTTCTGCTGCTCCTCCCATGGTTTCCGGATATGGGACCCGAGGAGAAGCTGGTCCTGATGCAGTGCGTGGGGGTTAGCTTGAGCGACCTCATGTGGGGGCTCGTGTACTCGCAACGCATTGCCTTTGCTGGCAAGGAGCGCGGGGAGACGAGGATCTAGCAGGGGGTACAAAACAATTAGTGGGGGGGGCGCAGACAACGTCTGCGCCCCCTTGACTTTTCTATCCCTGCTGTTATAATGGTATAGGACAACATTAGGAGGTCATCATGACCAAGGTCCTCAAGATTTTATTCGGTTCGTTGTTCGCGGTCGCTGTGATCGCGCTGCTTGCGTATGTGGGCTGGAACGCCTACAAAGCGGTCCCCGCCGCGAAAAGCGTGACCGCTGCGAACGATCCGGGCGCCTTGCGGAAAGCGCTCGATGCCGCGAACGAAAAGCTCGCGGCGGCGGAGAAGGCTGTCCGCGACGCCACCACCAAGCCGCGGACCGACAGGTCTGCGGACGAGACTAAGCCCGGCACGCCGAGTGGCGGCGGCTTCGAATCCGGGGTGACCGGAGAATGCAAGGCGGTGAAGTTCACTCGACCCGACATCGGGTCGAAAAAGAATTTCACCGTCACGTTCGCCGGCGGCGATCTCGCCACGATCAAAGCCTGCAATCCGCAGGCGGAGATTGATCGGACGGAAAACGGCGTCCGCGTCGCCGTCGTGTATGGTGATGGAAGCGGGACGATCTCGCTTCCTTCGACCATGGTGGCGGGCAACGCGCACACCGCGCGCTGCGTCGCCAACGAGACGGGCGACATCGTCGGCACGGCGCTGTATAAGGCGCAGTGGCAGGGTGGTCTCCCGCTGTCGTTCGACCTCGCCTTGGTCGACAAGGCGTTCTACGACAGCGACGCGGGGCTCGCCAAGTGTCGCGCGCTCATGGCGGCGCGCAAAGTGCACTGACTCGACGTTCTTTTGACCGTGTGTTGAGGGGATCACCACCCCCTTGACACACGGTCTTTTGTTTGATATACTTGCTCGGTTAGTCAGCTTATAAGCATTAGTATCATTTAGAGAGTATAAACGCATTACGACTATGACAAATGCATCTGTAAAGAACATCGGTCTCGCTCTTTCCGTGTGCGTGCTTGCTGCCGCGCTGTCTTTGGGCGCGTTTGTCAGCGTCGCGCATGCGCAGGAAGATTGGGGTTTCGATTACGGTGGCGGCTTCGACGGCTATAGTTCCTACGATTGGGGCTTCGATAGCGGTCCATCCTACGATTGGGGCTACGATTACGCCACTCCCGAGACCTCGTCTTATGATTGGGGTTATGACTACGACAGGTCTTCGGGCTTCGACGGCTACACGGGCTCCTTCGATGGATATGCCGATACTGGTCGCTTCGACGGTTATGCAGGCACGTTCGATGGCTACGCTGATCAGGGGTATTTCGACGGCCACGCAGGCATGTTTGACGGCTATGCTGACCAAGGATACTTCGATGGCTACGCCGACGATTGCTACACCTGTGTCACCTACTCAGAGGGCGTAGCGTACTCCTACTCTCCTGGATACTCGTCGGGCTACTCGTCTGGCGGTTCCTACTCCATGCCGTTCAGCTTCTCTGCGCCGAAG
>CAIOKC010000016.1 GCA_903858755.1 uncultured bacterium
ACCGGCGAACTTTGGGAATTCACCGCTTCCGCCCTTGGCGGGAGCGGGACGGCCAGCGCGTTTTTTGCTCTGCAAAAAACGCTCCGCCAGTCATTGAGCGAGAATGTTTCTGTTGGTGACCCTACGGGGAATCGAACCCCGGTTTTAGCCTTGAGAAGGCCACGTCCTAGCCGCTAGACGATAGGGCCATCGCACACTACTGTACGATATTTTCAGCGATTCTTCCACTCCTCATCCTGTCGCACGAGGAGCTCCTCGGCGCGAAGCGGTTCTGCCATTATTTCTTTTACTGCGCGCTCCATGCGCATTGACTGGGATCCCTTGATGAGGATCACGTCTCCTGCTTTCATATCGAGCTCGAGCTCTTTCCCGGCACGCTGCGATTCGTTCATTTCGTATGTCCGGATCTTCTTTTCTTTCATACCCGCATCGAGCGCGGCTTCAGCGGTCGCGCGCGCGCGGAAGCCGACGGTCATAAGCATATCGGCGACCTCCGCCGCGCGCGCGCCGATCTTCCGATGCGCCTCCGCGCTGAATTTACCGAGCTCGAGCATGTCGCCGAGAAGCGCGATCTTTCGCCCCTTCGCGCGGATATGCGCGAGCGCATCGAGTGCGGCGAGTGCCGCCACTGGAGAAGAGTTGTAGGTATCGTCGATGATGAGCGTATCTTTCAGCCCTTTAAGGACACGCAGCCGCCCGGGAGGCGGGCTCCAATGCGCGAGACCGCGCGCCGCCGCGACAAGATCGACGCCGACCGCTTCCGCAACGGCGAGCGCGGCGAGCGCGGCGTATACGCGCGGGCGACCGATCGCTCCCCTCACAGCGACAGGGATCGAGGCGCCCGCGCGCTCAAGCCGGAAGCGCATACCCGTGACAAGCTCGCCTTCGTACGACATATCAGCATCGCGGGCGAGAAAATCGTTGTGCGGTTCAAAGCCGTACATGAGCGAAGCGCCGCGGAAATCGGTCTGCACCGCGCGTGTCCGCGCGTCGTCGCCGTTGAGGATGATCTTCCCTCCGGGACGGATGTGTTCGGCGAGCGCACGCTTTTCTCGCGCAAGCGCTTCAGGCGAATCGAAGAACTCCACATGGACCGGCACGTCGGACACGCCGGTCAAGACGGCGATATCGGGGCGCAGCCACCTGGCGGTCGTGCGGATATCGCCGGGTCGATCCGCCCCCACCTCGATGACGAGCCACTGCGGGAATGAGCGCTTCCAGAGGATGAGCGAGAGTCCGTAACATATATTCCGCACCCATACCGCCGGGTCGCGCCATCCGTTCTCGCATCCGAGTATCGTGAGCGGTACGCCTATCTCGCTATTGAAACTCTTGTCGCTCTTTCGCACGTAGATTTCATCCGAAAGCGCGGCGAAGATTGCGTCTTTGGTCGAAGTCTTCCCCACGCTGCCCGTGATGGCGATGATGCGAGGCTTGTAGCGCATAAGGACCGCCCGCGCTTCCCACGTGAGCACCGCGATCACCGCTTTCTTGAGGACATCATACATACCGCTCGCCTCTCATTGTACAGGATGCCGCTACCGGTCGGGCGGCACGTCGTAATAATTGACGAGGAATTTCACGACCTCAAGAAACGGGCGCGCAAGCGACGCCGAGGCGTACTCCACCCCATGCGGCTCGACCGCAAAAAGGAATACAATGAATTTCGGATCGTGCGCGGGGAAATATCCGAAAAATGAATGGAGATAGCGATCGGGATAGTATCCGCCGCCGCCGGGTATCGCGATCTGCGCGGTCCCCGTCTTTGCGGCGATCGAGTAGTGCTCCTGCTTCAAAGCTCCCTTCAGAAGCGCCGTATCGAACACCTCGACGAGCATCGCGCTCACCGTCTCCGCCGTCGTCGTCGAGAGCACGCGAGCGCCTTCCGGCGGCTCGATCGAGCGCACGATGCCGCTTTCGTATTTGATGCCGGTCACAAGATGCGGGTACGGAAGCACGCCGCCGTTCGCGAGCGTCGCAAGCGCGCGCGTCATCGCAATGGGAGACTGGGCGACACCTTGCCCGAAAGAAGCCGATGCATACTCCACCTCGGGATTCGTGCCGAGTCCGAGCGAAGAGAGATCTCCCGACACTTCGCCCGGAAGATCGATGCCTGTCTTTTGATCGAGCTGGTACGCCTTCATGTACCGCGTGAAGGCGGGATGCCCCATGGTGTCGACGACGAAGGTCACGCCGAGATTCAGGGATTGATTCAAGACCTCTTGTATGGGGACGACGCGTCTTGCTTTGTGATCAAAATTGCAGATGGTCTTCCCGCTTCGAGCAATGCATCCGGTGTCGTTGTAGGTGGTCGACGGCGTGATCGCTCCGGCATCAATCCCCGCCGCGACCGTGAGCGGCTTCATGATGGAGCCAAGCTCGTAGCGACCCTCGACGAGCTGATTCGAGAACACCGACGGATCGGACACGGTGTTGTAGGTGTTGGGATCGTAGGTCGGGCGCATCGCCATCGCGATGATCGCTCCCGTATGCGGATCCATCACGATGCCTCCCGCAAGGCGGGGGCTGTAGGTATCGACGACTCCACCGAGCGTCGTTTCCAATCTCTCCTGCACCGTGGGCTCGATCGACGTGATGATCGAGCCGCGCTCTCCCGCAGGATCGGCGGAGAGCGCGGCTTTCACGTTGGTGAATATCTCGGCAAACGGATTCACATACAGACCAGTCGCCGTCTTGAGAAGCGCGTCTTGCCATTTTTTCTCAAGACCGTAGACGCCCTCTTTTTTGTCTGTCGTATACCCGACAAAGCCGAGCACCGTGGCAGCGAGCTGCTCGCCCGGATAAAAGCGCCATTGATCCCGCACCAGGAGCACTCCCGAGGCTTTGAGCGCGCGTATTTTTTCCGCGGCGTCATCGGAGACGCGAAACGCGACCTCTTCATAAGGATCACCCGTCTTCCCCGCACTCGCGAAGAATCGTCCTCGATCGATCTCAGTGATGGCGTTCAAGGCGCCGAAAAGCGCGTCCGCGTCTTCGATATCTTTGGGGACAAGCGCGATGCGCCACCCCGTCTGCATCACGGCGGCAGAGACAAGATCGCCGTCTTTGCTGGTGAAGTAGATAGCGCTCCGATCCTCGGTATCGGGATCCGGCTCGACGTACTGTGCGACCGCGCTTTCCCGATATCCTTCACCGTGAACTACTTGCACGAAATACAGGCGACTGAGGAGAAGGAGCGCCCCGACGATAAAAAATCCGGATAGGATGCGGGCGCGAAGGACGAATCTAGATCTCATTACGCGCTATTGTAGCAGCACCGACGTTGCCGGGGCGGTATACATAGCTCGTGCGAGAGACTTCGGTGAGTCCGACCGTGTGCGCGCTCGACGCATCGACGCTCTGGGAGAGAGCGAAGTGCCGCTGCTCGAGAGCGCCGATCGAGCCTTCGATACGAGCGACGCGCGAGATCGCGTCTTCCCGGGCGATCACGTTGAGGACGGTCGCCGTGACGAAATACAGGTACAGGCACGCGAGGAAGACGAGCGCCCCGAGGAGCGCATGCTGCAGGAGGCGCTCAAGCGGATGCTCATGCGTGAGCGAGACGCCCTTTGAAGTCGAAAAATCCAATTTCCCCTGAAAAAGAGAGGGGCGGTACTTGCTTATCTTTATGTATGCTTTTCTTCCCATGATGTCTTATGTGGAACTACTTTTTGAAATAACGCGTAATTTCGCGCTGCGGGCGCGCGGATTTTCGTAGAGCTCGGCGGCTGTCGGCGCGAGAGGCTTCTTGGACACGCGCTGCCCCTCTCCCTTTTGTTGCCATTCGGCAAAGAGCCGTTTGACCACCCGATCTTCGATGCTGTGAAAGGTGATGACTGCGATGCGACCCTGAGGTTCAAGCATGCCCCATGCGGCTTGGAGTCCGTCCGCGAGAGCGCCCAGCTCGTCGTTGACGGCAATCCGAAGCGCTTGGAAGCTGCGCGTCGCTGGATGCAAGCGACCGCGCCGATAGGCAGCGGGCACCGCGCTCTTGATGATGTCGGCAAGCTCAAGCGAGGTGCGGATGCGCTTTTTCGCGCGCGCCTCCACGATCTGCTTCGCGATCCTGCGCGCATAGCGCTCTTCTCCCCATCCGTAGAGCACATCCGCGATGGAATCTTCCTCCCATTCGTTGACGATGATCTCCGCGGTGAGCGCGCCTCCCTCTTTCGCATACGTCATGATGAGCGGCTCATCGTGTCGGAACGAGAATCCTCTTCCGGAGTCGAGCTGGTATGAGCTCCACCCGAGATCGAAGAGGGCTTTCGTTATGCGAGAGATGCCGAGCTTTGAGAGTTCGGTGCCAAGATTGCGGAAATTCGCCTGGACAAGGTGCTTCGCGCATTTCGCACTCCTGAGTGCGACCTGTGCGCGAGCGATCGCATCGGCATCGAGGTCAAAGCCGACAAAGACTCCCTTCGCGCCGAGTAATTGCGAAATAGCATTCGCATGTCCCGCGCCTCCGAGCGTCGCGTCGACGACGATGTCGTCGACTGCAATCTCCAGTTGCTGTACTGCTTCGTGTAAAAGAACGCTCCGATGCCCCGATGGCATCGGGTCGCTGGAGGATTGAATAGGTCGCGTGCGCATGACGTATGTAGATCCTCCAGCAGCCCAAGACCACCGATAGAAATAAAGGGATTAGAGTGCGCCGATTTCTCCGAGCTTCTGAGCGAGCGTGTCGGCTTGCTTCTCGATACGGGCTTTGTAGGTCTTCCACCTGCTTTCATCCCAGAGCTCGATGCGGTCGGAGACTCCCGCAAACACGACCTCTTTCTTGAGACCGGCGAATTCTTTCTGATGATCCGGTATCAAGATTCTGCCCGCGCTATCCACCTCTACCTCAGCGGCACCCGAGAGAATAAAACGATTGAAGCCGCGCGTGTCTGCGTGCGCAAAAGAAAGTTCTTGCAGCTTCGACGCGACCTTCTCCCAGCTTCCCCGCGAGTAGAGGAACAGACAATTGTCCAGACCTCGCGTCATGACGACTTTCTTCCCCAGCGCCGCTCGAAATGATTTCGGAAGCGAAATGCGCTTCTTCTCATCCAAGCTGTGCAGGTATTCGCCGATGAACATCATATTCCCCGTATTCCCACTTTTTCCCACTGCATAAGAGTATATACCACTATACCCCACCACAAGACAGTTATCCACACACAAGACCCCTCTCGGGGTCTTGTGTGTAAGGTCCGACCTTGCTGTGTGAGACTAGGTCCGACCTTGCTGTGTGAGGGTAGACCTCCGGAGATGCGCGGAGGCTACAGCGGGTTGCGCGTGGTGTGAATACCGCGAAGCTCCGCTTCGCGGAGAATCCGCTCCATCATCGCGACAGCTTCGATCGGGTATTTCCCGACCGCCGTTTCATTTGAAAGCATCACCGCATCAGCGCCCATGAGGACGGCGAGTGCGACGTCTGTCACATCGGCGCGCGCCGGAGTCTCATGCTCTGTCATCGAGGAGAGCATTTCGGTCGCGACAATGACAGGCGTACGCGCCTCCTTAGCGCGCTGCACAAGCTCGAATTGGATAAACGGGATTTGTTCGAGCGGGACTTCGTTGCCGAGATCTCCGCGGGCGACCATGACCGCATCTGCAGCCGCGATGATATCGGGAGCGCGAGAAAGCGCCGCTTCGCGTTCGATCTTCGCGATAATCTTCGCGGTCGAACCCGCTTCGGTTATCGCTCGCCGACATACCTCGATATCTTCCGGTCCTCCCACATAGGAGAGCGCGAAATACTCGACTCCCTGATCCGCACCCCACCGGATATCTTCGCGGTCTTTGTCCGTGATGATTTCTGTGCCCCCCGCGAAGTGGTGCCCGTCTTTCTCTTGCGCTCGCGGACCCATGAGGTCGATGACGATCGGCACTCTGCGCTGAGCCGCTTCGGCGGCGCTCCGCACGTCGCGGATGAAGCCGACGTCCTCTTCCTGAGAACCCCACGACATATTGATGCGCGCCACATCAAGACCGGCGCCTACGAGCGCGCGGATGCGCTCCGAGGTCTTCGTCGAAGGTCCGATCGTCGCGACAATCTGTGTGCGTGATGTATTCATACTGCGGTGGTCAATGCGAGCAATCGCTCATATTTTACACGACGCTCTGGTCGATGCGGCGCGCCCGCCTTAAGACCGAAAGCACCAAACGCAAACGCGAGCTCTCCGACGAAATCATCCATCGTCTCCCCGCTCCGATGGCTCACGATGCAATCGATGCCGTTGTCGCGCGCCGCCTTCATCGCCGCGAGCGTCTCGCTCAGCGTCCCTATCTGATTCGGCTTGATAATCACCGCGCGGATCGCGCGTACCTCGGCTGCCTTCCCTATTCGCTCCGGATCGGTGGTCGTGAGGTCGTCGCCTATCAAAGTGAGATCCGGCTCGGTCGACGCGAGAGCGCTGAAATCGGCAAACGACTCTTCACTGAAAGGATCTTCGACAAATCGAAGTCCGACTTTTGCGCGGAAATCGCGGTACATACGCAAAAGGTCGTGCGCGCTCTTCCGCTGCCCCAGCACATCGTAGGCTCCATCGCGATAGAAAGACGACGCGGCGATGTCCGCTCCCAGGAAGACTTTTTCTCCCGACGACGTCTCCGCAAGAAGCGCGAACGGCGTCTCGACATCTTTCACAGGAAAGACGTATCCGCCTTCGTCGCCCTCCCCCGGCTCAGATCCGCCGGCGCGGATACGCGCGCCGAGCTTCTCGTACACGCGCCCGACGATGTCGAGCGCTTCGCGGACATCGTCGGTGTCCGGAATAATCTGATGTTCTTGAAAAGGGCTGCCGCCCTCTGCATGCTTGCCTCCGTTGATGAGATTCACGAAAAGAAGGGGTGCGGCGCGAGACGGCGGGATCGAGGCGAGCGAGCGCAGATATTCGTACAAAGGCGCGCGGGCGGCGCGCGCGAAGGCGCGCGCCGCCGCGATCGAGACACCGATCAGGGTGTTGCCTCCGAGTCTTGATTTCGCTTCCGTCCCGTCGAGCGTGATCAGCGCCGCATCAAGCTCCCGCTGATCAGCCTCCATGCCGCGAAGCGCGGGGGCTATGTCTTCCGCAATCGCCCGAAGCGCGAGCGACATCCCTCCCGACGCATCGCGAAGCTCGTGCGCCTCATGCTCGCCGGTCGAGGCGCCGCTCGGGACGTCAAACGACCCCTCTTGTCCGTCGGCAACGACCACGACGCGCAGTGTCGGCTTCCCGCGCGAGTCGCGTATTTCCTCTGCCCTGATGTCCTGTATCGCGGTCATGGTCGTGGCGTAAGGAGAAGGAGCAAATCCGATACGTTTGCCTCGACGGGACCCGTCATGAGGAGCGCGTTCGCCTCCGCGAGGAGCGTATTGGTATCGTATCGCGAAAGGTGCTCGGAGATGTCCATCCCGATCGCTTCGAGAGTGCGCTTCGTCCCCAGATCGACGATCGCCCCGGCGGCGCTGCCGTTGTCGCTCCCGTCGGACGCGAATGATGCGAATATCTGATCGTCCGCAAGCACGCTGAGCGCGGCGGCTGCCATGTAGCTATTCCTGCCGCCGGATCCTCCCCGCCCTCGCGCGACCGCAAGTCGCGGTTCGCCTCCCAGAAAGACGACGGAACCCGGGCGCGCGCTCGACGAGAGCGCGCGCAGCATGTCTTGCGGAGCGGCATACGGATCGCACGCGGCAGCGAGCGGCTCGTAGCCGAGAAGCCGCGCCTTTTCGCGCATCGCATCGAGCGCGACGTCGTTCGAGACGATGAGCACATTGCTCACCTTCTCGAAGTACCTGTCTTCTTTCGGCGTCTCGACGAGCGCGAATCTCCCAAGCTTGTACTTCTCGATGATCGCGCGCGCGTCTTCGATCATGGAATCGTCTTTGTACGTCGGTCCCGAAGCGACCGTCCGCAGATCGCCGCCGACCACATCGGAAAAAATCAGACCGATCACGGTCGCGGGATACAGCGCTTTCGCAAGCCCTCCGCCTTTGAGCGTCGAGAGATGCCGCCGCACCGTATTGAGTTCATCGATCGTGCCGCCTGTCTCCAAAAATGCGTCGTATAGTTCGGCGCTCTGATCACACTCTTCTTGCGAAGAGCACAGAAGCGCGCTGCCACCCCCGCCGATAATCGCGAAGACAAGATCGCGCTCGGTCACTCCCTTGCCGATCTTGATCATGTGGTCGCTCGCAGCGATGTTCGCACTCGAAGGAAGCGGGTGAGTGCCTTGATACGTCGCCACGACAGCGCATACGTGCGGAGAAATGCCGATCACGGCGCCGTCTTTGATCTTCTCCCGCACGATATCCTCGAGTGTCGCGGCTGCCTGGCACGCGACCTTCCCGCATCCGACGATATAGATGTGTTCGTATTCGGAAAGCGCGAATGCCTGATCGCCGACGAAAAGCGTCTCTCCCTCGACGCGCACACGCGCGCGAAGCGCGGCATCGGTATCGATCGCCGCGTACGCCGCTTCGACGATATCGAGCGCATCGGTCCGCCCGGGAGATATCGCAAGGTCGCCGAAATTATGTACGCGGTGCATATCGCTAGCGGATCGTATGCGCGGGCGCGCCGGAGACGAACGCTTTGATGTTTTGGATCGTCGTCGCCGTGATCTCGCGCTTCGCCTCCCGCGTATTAAACGCAATATGCGGCGTGAGAATCACCTTGTCGGTCATGTCGAGCAGCGCGTGCGCCGCGACGAGCACCTGGAATGCTTTGATGTCGTGGTGTTCGTCGGAGAGCAGAGCGGCTTCGTCGAGCAGTTCGCGCTCCCCCTCTATCACGTCGAGTCCGGCGCCGGCGAGAGAGCCGCTCTTGAGCGCATGCACCAGAGCCTGCGTATCGACGATCGCGCCGCGAGATGTGTTGATAAGCATGCTCCCCGGCTTGAATCTCGCGAGCAAATCCGCGTTCACGAGATGGTGCGTCGTCGGCAGGTACGGCACATGCAGCGAGATGATGTCGCTCTCCGCGACAAGCTCCTCAAGCGGAGCATACGGCGACTCCACCTCCCGCGCAAAAGCTTCGTCGGGTCGGACGTCGAAGAGCTTGATCTGCATCGCGAATCCCTTCGCGATGCGAGCGACATTCTTGCCGATGTTGCCGGTACCCACGATGCCGAGTGTCTTCCCCGCAAGATCGAAGCCTTCGTAATCCTTCACATCCGTCGTCCCTTCGGTCCGAAGCCGGTCGTATGCGGCGTATGCCTTGCGAGAGAGCGCAAGCATGAGGGCAAACGCGTATTCGGCGACGGTACGCGCTCCGTACGTGGGGACTGTCGCGATCTGTATGCCGCGCTCTTTTGCGTACGCGGCGTCGATATGATCGTACCCGGTAGAGCGCGCCGCGATCAACTTGAGCGAGGGAAGCGCTTCGAGATGCGCCCGCGTAAGCGGCGACGAGACGAACACCGAGATCGCCTCGGCATCAGGAACCGATCGCAGAGAATCCGGAGCAATGACATCCAAAAACACGAGCTCGTGCCCCGCGAGCTCTTTCTCAAATAAATCCCGCGCAGCGGGCTCAAGCGCATCGAATACGATCTTCATCTATCCAGTATACCAAGAAGATTCTACCGACCTCAAAACAGAACTCATCGTCGCCTTTGCGAGCTTATATACAAACTGAATCTCCCCGTCAGCCTCAAAACTCCTCCACATTCGGGTCGGTCAATGGATCAAACCTCTCTTGCGGTCCCGTCAAGACTTTCTTTCTATAAAAAGCAACCAGCTGATCGGAGATCTTGCCCCCATCGAACACGCTCTCCGGCGTAAGACCCTTTTCTTCCAGAATTTCGCGCTGGCGCATCGGAGAGAGTCGATGGAAAGAGGTGCTTGGTACGCCATGCGCTGCCAAGACATCCCCGACGAAACATGACACTAGACTCTCTGCTTCGTCGCTCTGTTGCAGCTCCGGAATCAACTCTTTCAACTTCGTACCACCAATTTCCAAAAGAAAATCGTAAGGTTCTTTCTGGTCTTCTAATCGTATACCCTCCATGCCGTACAGCATAGCACACACTAGTCTTGCGCAAGTCGAAATTCGGAAATATCGCTGATCAACCGCCGAATTATCAAGGGTTCCTCTTGATGATGATCAGCGCAACATTTCGCTCGGCTCGTTTTGGACCCACGGGGAGTCGAACCCCGACCTCGTCCATGCCATGGACGCGTTCTACCGCTATACTATGGGCCCTCGCGTAGGCTATAGTACCGAGAATCCTCCCGTCGTTCAATGGATAGGACGCAAGCTTCCGAAGCTTGTGATGTAGGTTCGATTCCTGCCGGGAGGAATCGGAGATTCGGATGGTGAATCGAACGCCGGAGCGATGTCGAGCCAGCATCCTTGAGAAGAAAACTTTTTTGAGCGATAATTCCGCCTACGCACCCTTAGCTCAGCTGGTTAGAGCGTTCGATTCACATTCGAAAGGTCGAAGGTTCGAATCCTTCAGGGTGCACAGGGATCTTTTGATCCCTGCACCCTGAGCGGAGCGCTTGAGCGCTCCGCGCAAGGATTCGAACGCCGGAGCGATGCCGAGCCACCAGGCGAGGCAGCGAGGCGGTGCCCAGCCCGAGGCGAGCGACGGCGAGCCAAGAGGCGCGGGAGGATCCTTCAGGGTGCACCCGGTGATGAAACCGGGCCGTAGTATACCGGTAGTACGCACGCTTCGGGTGCGTGTAGACCGGGTTCGATTCCCGGCGGCCCGACAAACAATCATCACCGTGGCGGGCTGTCGTATAGTGGTAGTACGCAAGCATGGGGTGCTTGTAGCCCGAGTTCGATTCTCGGCAGCCCGAAGGCGTTCTCCGCATTACAAAAAAGTGCTATATTTTCCCAACCCTCGCGGGCCTATAGGTAAGTGGCATACCGGTGCATTCGCATTGCACAGTCTCGAGTTCGATTCTCGATAGGTCCAAATCAGTACGGTCGCTCGCTTTCCATTTCGCTCGCATACTTCCCCAGCGCCGCGAGCGAATTCATCTTCGCGCGGAAGAGGAGCGCCGCCTGCGCCTTCTCTGTGTTCGCATGCGTATCCGCTGCCCAGATTTTCAGCACCGGATTCTGTATCGCACGCGAGTATGAAAACGTGAGCGGCCACGGGAGCGCCCCCGTCTTGTTCATCGCATCGAGATGCGCGGTCGCCTGTTCATCGCCTTGCCCGCCCGAGAGGAAAACGATTCCGGCGAGATCAGCGGGCGCGTTTTCTTTCAAACAGCGCACCGTCGCCTCCGCGACCTCGTGTACCGAGGACTGCTTCGCAGCCTGTGTGCCGGCGATAACCATGCTCGACTTCAAAATCGCACCCTCCAGATGCACGCCTTCTTCGGCGAGTTTTTCAAATAATTTCTTGTGAATCGCCAAGGTCGCTTGGTAGCACTGCTCAAGCGAATGATCTCCGTCGATCAAGACCTCCGGTTCGACAATCGGCACTATGTCGGCTTCTTGGCAAAGTGCCGCGTAGCGCGCCATCGCTTCCGCGTTCGCGTCGATGCATGCTTCGCTCGGCACTCCTTCGCCGATCGTGATGACCGCGCGCCACTTCGCGAAGGCGGCGCCGAATGTCTTGTACTCCGCAAGGCGTTCGCGCAGACCATCGAGCCCTTCCGTGATCTTTTCACCCGCATGGAGCGCAAGGTCTTTCGCCCCAGTGTCTACCTTGATACCGGGAAGCATCCCTTTCTCGAGCAGTACATCGGGGAACCGCTTTCCGTCTTTCGTGCTCTGCCTGATCGTCTCGTCGTAGAAAATGATCCCGCTTACATACTCCTCGATTCCCGGCGCGACCACGATGAGCTCGCGGTACGCGCGTCGCGTCTCTTCGGTGCACGGCACTCCGACGGCGGCAAACCGTTTCTCGCACGAAGCAGTGCTCTCGTCGGCGGCAAGAAGCCCCTTGCCAGGAGCAACCATCTTTTTCGCATTCGCGTGCAAGAGCGACGCATCCATAATGCGGAGAGTATATCACCTGCCCGCAAGCGCGGCAGACTATGCGATGGTCACTATCTTGTACTTCTGAGCGCCCTTCGGCGTCTCAAAAGTGAAGGTGTCTCCTTTCTTTTTTTCCATGAGTGCGCTCCCCAAGGGCGAGAGGTGGGATATCTTGTGTTCTTGCATATTCGCCTCCGCGCTCCCGACGATCTCGTATGTATGCTCTTCCTTCTCGCCTTGTTTCTGGATGGTGACGATGGAGCCGAGCGACACGACGGAATTACTCTTCGCATGTTCGATGATGCGCGCGTGGCTCAGCTGCTCTTCGATGACGCGGATGCGGTCTTCGGTCGCCGCTTGCAGATTGCGAGCCTCCTCGTATTCGGCATTCTCGGATAAATCCCCGAGCGAGCGGGCATACTCGAGCTGCTCAGCGATCTCGCGGCGGCGGGTGGTCTTGAGATGCTCAAGCTCCGCCGTCAATTCGTCAAATTTCTCCTTGCTCAAATAATTTGCGTCCTGGTTCATAGCAATGAGGGAGCATTATACAGGATTTATGCCGCGCAACAACAAGAAGATCTCAGTGGGTCTTCTGGGTCTTCCCACAACAACCCACCCGCCCGGCTAGCAAATACAGCAGTCAGACTGCTGTATTTTGGCTACTCTAGGTCGGTTTCGTACCACTGACCCCCGGCTATCACATCGCGTGCGAAATTCTTAAAGCGCGCTGGGGGCGGAAGGATCTCTGCGATCGATTCATAATCGAGAATGGGCACATCCTGGGCACTCATATAACACCCGAGGCTTGAGAACGGATAGGCACACGCCCACGACCACGCCTTTTCAAAATGCTGCGCAGCTCCGCGAAGACCGCCGCGCGGGTATAGTTCGAATGTATTCTTCACCATAATGTACGCCGCAACATACTGCAGGTATCTATCGCTTCCGATCGTCCGGCATGTATATGATCCCTGAAAGAGACTGCCGCGCTCGTTGTATTTCTCATTGTGATGATTCGTCATGCTTTGACCCACCTTCTTCATGAAAAGCGACGTGCCGCCAGCACGAATTTCTCGCAAAAGCAGATGGATGTGGTTGGGCATAAGTGTGTATGCCAACACTGCGACCAGCGGCTTTCTTTCCGGCCACGATATCGAGCGCTCGAATGGAGCAGAAAAGGAGAGCCTGTCCCAATTTTGTTCGAGGTATTCGTCGTTCATGTGGAAAAGCACGCGCAAGAAGCGCTGCCTATCGAATTCATCGCCAACGATGGGCAGACCGCGAGCGCCGCGTTTTAAAACATGCAGATAGGAACCGACTTCATATGGCTCGACCCTCATTCCGACCATTGTACCACCAAAATACAGCAGTCAGACTGCTGTATTTTGTGATTATTGGATGTATTCGGGGTGCGCGCTCGCAAGCCATTCGAAGAACGGGCGCATCGCGGGTGCCGCGCCCGAGAGCGTCCCGGCAGGCGCTTTTTCCAAGACGACTGCGTACGCATAGCGCGGATGGTCGGATGGCCAGAAGCCGATCGACCATGAATTCATGTATTGATTGTGCGTGCCGATCTGCGCCGTACCAGTCTTCGCAGATATATCTATGGCTGGAATGTAGAGAGATTTTACGGTCGCATCTTGCCGCGTCGAGGTGACCGCCATGCGCATGCCCTCCCGCACGATCGCGAGATGCCCGTCGGGGATACCGGTCTCCGTATATTCGGGCGATGCCGATATCACAAGCTGCGGCTTCAAGAGCTTCCCTCCGTTTGCTATGGCAGCCGCAAACCGCACCGCCTGCAGCGGCGTCACCTGGAATCCATACTGGCCGATCGCCGTGTGATACGTGTTGCCGATGCGCCAAGGGTCGCCCGCGCCAAAAATCTTCTCTTTCCACTCGGGAGTCGGGATAACGCCGGCGGACTCCCCCTCAAGCGCGATTCCGGTAATCTCGCCAAGACCAAAAAGGCGCGCGTACTCGTCGATACGAGCGATGCCGAGACCCACCTGCCCGCCGTAGCCTCCCCCGATAGTGTAGAAATATTCGTCCGATGAAACCGCGAGCGCTTCTCGCATATCGACCCACCCATGCACCGTCCAATCACGATAGATCGACGGATGCTCGGGATCGTATGGGTTCGGAATGGTGATCGCCCCCGTGGAAAGGATTTTCTTGTCCGGACTGATGATGCCTTCCGCAAGCGCGGCCGCAGCGAAAATCGGCTTCACGATGGAACCGGGAGCATAGAGTCCCGAGACCGCGCGATCAAGGAGCGGCGTCGCGGAGTCGGCGTACGCGGCACGCACCGCACCAGCGTCTCCTTCCGCAAATCCCTGATTGTCGTACTCGGGAAAACTCGTGAGCGCGATGATCTCCCCCGTCTTGACGTCCATGATCACGGCAGCTCCTCCCTTGAACCCTTGTTTCTCCGCGTGCGAGGAAAGCAATCGATGGAGCCTGCTCTGCACTTCGGCATCGATCGAGAGCGCAAGATCGGAGCCGTCCTTCGCCGGAGCGACGATATTTTCGCGCTCGATCTCGCCGCGTGCATTTCTCTCGACCATGCGAGCGCCGTTGACGCCGGCGAGCGTGGAATCAAACGCGAGCTCAGCGCCGGAGACTGGCTTGTAGATCTCGCGCCACCAGCTCCCCCGCGCGTCGGCTTTCGGGTACTGTATGAACCCGAGGACGTGCGCAAGACCCGGCAGCGTCGTGTATGCTCTCAGTGCAAACGCCCGCGCTTTGATCGCCTGGTCGCCTGCAGAAGACGATCCCAGAGATGCTTCATCCTCCAGCTGCGGCTCGTTCCACGCGATCTCGCGCCCGGTCCGATCGAAGATGACGCCGCGTGCCGCAAATATGATCGATTCTTCGAGCGTGTTGTTTTTCGAGATCGATGCATACTCCTCGCCGCGGCTCACCTGAAGACTGAATGCGCGCACTCCGAATGCGAGCGATATGAGCACACAGGCGACGCCGACAGATGCAAGCGCCGAGCGCGAGACAGGGCGCTCCACCCGACCTTCGAATTGCATCGCGTCGTGGCTCGGAAGATTCGAGGAATCGAGAAATATTTCATCAGGCTCTATTTCGCGCGCCCGATATTTCCTATTCCATGCTTTCATTCGCGCACTATACCCCGCGGAATACCCGCAAACAATTATCGCGCAAGCTCATGTCAGGAATTCTCTCCGCAAGGGCTCAAGAAGCAACACGAGTGCGATGCTCCCGATCGTGAAGAGGGGGGCAGGATGAAAGAATCCGACCGAAGGAAGCCAGAGAAAATCCATGCCGAGTCCGATGAGCGGCACCTCCCACGACCGAAACAGCAGCGAAAGGATAAGCATTGCGACGAGCGGCACCCAAAACGGCGCGAGCACCGCGCCGCATGCCGCGAGAGCGACCAGAGCGATCCTCGCCGCACTACTGCGAAGCAGCCACATAGACGAATTGGATACCTGCGCGATTGACCGGGACATGGATGAACACATCTTGCGTCGCGCTTGAAGAACTTGTGGCAACGCCGCCCACGATCCCGATCGGGCGACTCCCGTACGCGGGCGCGACGACGGGAGAGCCGGGCGGAATATCGAGGTCGCGCGGCGCGCTCGCTCGCGCGTTTCCACCGCCGCGTCCCTCGACGACGACCGAGGCTCCATGGACGATCGCATCGAGCGACGCGCCGGGAGCAAAAATCTCCGAGACGACAGCGGTATGCGAAGCGACATCGCTCACCGATCCGACAACAAAGCCGCCGGAAGTGAGGACGACGGCGCCTCTCGCGACCCCGTCGGCATCGCCCGCGCCGATGAGAAATGTCCCGTAGGGCGATGAACGGAGCGACGAGACGACCGGCGCCGTCAGCCCGCTCGTCGACTGTGCGAGATGCACCATATCCCGCAATATCGCATTTTCTTCCTGCAATACTGCATACGCCGCCGCGCGCTCCTGGTACTGGGCAAGCTGCTCGGAGAGTGATCGATTCTGCGCGGAGAGCGACGACCGCGATGAGAAGTAGCCGCTGCCAAACAGCGCGTGCGAGGCCGTCTTCGCCCAGTGAGAGAGGGTGATGCCCGCCGCGCGCACCTCTCCGCGCACCACGCCGCCGGAGAAGATATCGATACAGAAAATCAGCAGCGCAAGAGTCGCCGCGGCGAAGAGCCGGCGATAGCTTTTATTCGGTCGGAACGAGTTCATCGTCATTTTTAAGAAGCGTCTCCCGGTATCGTTCGAGATCATTCAGTATGACGGAGGTTCCGCGCACGACAGCCGTAAGAGGATCCGGCGCGACGACGACCGGGACGCCGAGCGTGGACGCCAGGAAATCCGGAAGCCCGCGGATAAGCGCGCCGCCACCTGCAAGGTAGATTCCGCGCCGCATGATGTCGGAAATGATCTCGGGCTGGGTCGTCTCGAGAATCTCCTTCACCGCTTCGACGAGCTCGTCTACCGAGTGCCCGATGGCGTTGCGGATATCTTGATCGGTGAGCGTCATCTCGCGCGGAAGACCGGTCACGAGGTCGCGGCCGCGGACAAGGGTCTCAAGAGGCGGACGCGTGGGCGCGACGGATGCGATCGCGATCTTCGTATCTTCCGCGCTCTTCTCTCCGATGAGCATCTTGAATTCGTTGCGCACATGCGCGACGATATCCGCGTTGAAGCGATCCCCCGCGATGCGGACGTTGCGGGCGTTCACGAGCCCTCCGAGCGAGACGATGCCAATGTCGGTCGTGCCGCCGCCGATGTCGATGACCATGCTACCGGTCGGCTCGTGGATAGGCAGTTCGATGCCGATTGCTGCCGCCATCGGCTCTTCCACGATGTGGACTTCGCGCGCGCCCGCCGCTTTCGCCGCATCGCGCACCGCACGCACCTCGACGGAAGTGATGCCGGATGGGACGCCGACGACCACGCGAGGTCCTAAGAGCTTTGCGTGCCCTGCCTGCGCTTTATTTATCAAATACGAAAGCATTTCCGAGGTGATCTCGAAATCCGATATCACGCCGTCGATGACGGGCTGCACTGCAGTGATGTGCGCGGGGGTCCTCCCGAGCATGTCTTTCGCCTCCTGACCGACGGCGACGACTTGCCCCGTCTTTTGATTGACCGCGACGATGGAGGGCTCGTTGATCACGATGCCGCGACCTTTCACGTAGACGAGCGTATTTGCCGTACCGAGGTCAATGCCGATGTCGTTGGAGAACCACCCAAGAACCCGATCTGTGTATATTCGGACTGAATCGATGAGTGCCATACCTACTACCCCGCGAGGTGCTCGATAATACCACTCTCCGATACGAATGTCGTCGTGCCGTCTGTGCGGGTCGTCGCTTCGACGCCGCCTTCCGCTACCGTCTTTTCAGAGACGACGAGGCGCGTCGGGATGCCGATGAGCTCGGCGTCGGCGAATTTCTCGCCCGCGCGCACATCACGGTCGTCGTAGAGGACCGAGATACCGTGCTCGTGCAGAAGATCGTACATGCGATCCGCCTCGGCGACTACGTCGCGATTGCCGCCGGAAAGCGCAAGAAGGTGGACCCTGAAGGGCGCGATCTCTTCCGGCCACACCACCCCCTTCTCATCCGCGAGAGATTCGACGACGGTGCCCATGACACGCCCAAGACCGATCCCATAGCAACCCATGATGACCGGTCGCTCTTCTCCTTTCTCGTCTTTGAAGGTGAGACCGAGCGGCTCCGAGAAGCGCGTACCGAGCTTGAAGATATTTCCGACCTCGATTGCTTTCGCTTCTTCGAGCGAATCTTTCTTGAGCCCGAGCTCTTCGAGCACATCCGGCGTATGCACTTCTTTGTTGACCGCGAGCTTCGCTTCCCTGTCGAGGTAGATGGTATCCTCGCCCGCATCGCACAACGTCTGAAACTCATCACTGAAACGGGAAAAAGAGCCGCCCGAAGCAAACGTGCGGAAGGTGCGCTCCCCGATGCCTGCGCGCTCGAATATCCGCATATACGCCGCCGCCACTTGCTCGTGGAATTCGTCGAGCTCCTCTTGCGTGCGCACAAAAGAGTACATATCTTTCATGACAAATTCGCGACCGCGGAGAATACCTGATTTTGAGCGGAGCTCGCGGCGGAATTTGGTCTGTATCTGGTACACCGCTTTCGGAAAATCGCGATAGGAAGAGACATGATCGCGCATGATCTGCACGAGCGGCTCTTCATGCGAGTGCCCGAGTCCCAATTCCGAATCTTCGCTCAGGCGCGTCTTAAACCAATTGTCGACGACATCGTCGCTCCAGCGCCCCGTCTTTTTCCATGGCGCAGGATCTTGCAGCGTCGTCATCAAGATCTCCTGCCCGCCGACGGCGTCCATCTCTTCGCGGATGATGCGCTCGATATTCTTGAGCACGCGCAAGCCGAGCGGGAGGTACGAATACACGCCTGCCATTTCTTTGTGGATGAATCCGCCGCGTATCAAGAGCTGTGCATTTTTTGCGACCTCGTCCTTCGGCGCATCACGACGGGTCTTGGTGAAAAGCTGCGATTGCCTCATGACGAATCATTCTAGCGCATATCGCGCAGGGGTATCATTGACAAGGGTATTACTGAGCTGCGCAATGCAGCCCGTGGCACCTTGCTGGTCGGACATCTCCGCGGTAGGCTTCTGGCAGAAAAGGAGGATCCTATGAGGATCACGATCAGCGTGCTGGGAATGCCGAAGGTGCGGCGCACCCGCGCCCTCTTCGAGGCTCTTGAGCAATGCGTCAAATACGTCGTCGACCACTCGGACTGGAAGCCGGATGCAATGCCGGAAATCCGGTTTCTCGACACACTTCCCCCGACAGGAAGGCGCAACGTCCTCGCGCACGTCGAGGCACTCGACAATCTCGACTACACGCTCAAACAGCTGGCGGCCACCCTCGTCGACTCCGCTCTCGAAGCGCATGCGCCGCCAGGGTATTCGACCGCGTGCCATGTGTGCAACGCGCACTTCGGCGTCGAAGCGAGCGCCTGCACTCTGGCGGCATGGCGGAAAGCCGCATAAATATCTCGTCGGGTCGCTCTCTCAGCGACCCGACTTTCGTTTTTGCGATACTACAAAAGCCGCGCAATATCCTGGTAGGTCACGGTAACCATGAGGAGGATAATGAGCGCGACGCCGAGCGCATTCAGCGTCTGCACCGCAAGGCGGGGAGCATTTCTGCGCGTCATCGCTTCAAGGGCGAGTATGGCGAGCCTGCCGCCGTCGAGTGCAGGGATGGGAATGAGATTGATGATCGCGAGGTTGATCGAGATGAGCGCCGCCAAGCTCAAGACCGCGCCGAATCCGTTTTGTGAAGCTTCTCCAACGTAGCTCACGATACCGACCGGTCCCACGACCTGCGAGAGATCGGGAGCGCCGCTCGCAAGCGTCTTCGCGAGCGCGCTCAGGTCGTGCGCGACCACGGCGAATCCTTTGGTTGTCTGCGAGAATGCCGCAATCGCTGCTTCGCTCCACGAGAGCGAGCGGTTCGCGACGAGCGCGAGCGCGATACCGAGAGCGGGCTGACCTGCCGCACGCAGAAGTACGCCCTGCGCGGGGATGATGACGGATTCCGCTTCCGCTCCTTGATGCAGGTAGCGCACGGTAAGCTGTTCGCCCGGTCGCTCGCGCACGAATTCCACAAATGCGACGGGAGTAATGGCGGAGATTTCTGCGCCATTCGCATCTTCGAGTCCGATAATCTCATCTCCCGGCGCGATACCGGCGACTTCCGCGGGAGAGCCCGCGACGACGTCGGAGACGAGCAGGCGCGTTATCTCGCCCTCGCGCGGCGCGTCGACGACTTGCGGCACGCCAAGGTGGAGTGCGCCCGCAAAGAGCGCCCACGCGGCAACCACGTTCATCGCGACGCCGGCGACGAGGATGAGAGCTTGTTTCCATCGCGGAGCATCGATGTAGCTGCCGCGACCTCGCTGCCCCTCGCCCTCATCTCCAAACAGCCGGACAAATCCGCCGAAAGGAATCCAATTGATCGTATATTCGGTATCCCCGAATTTCCCCAGAATAAAGGCACGCGGCGGATACCCCACCCCGAATTCCTCGACCCTGACGCGGGATACCTTCGCGGCGACGAAGTGCCCGAGCTCGTGCACGACGATGAGAAGCACGAGTATCGCGATCACGAGGAGCGCGGTCATGAGCTCATTTCACTCTCCTTCTTCTTGAATGCTTCTTCGAGCGATTCGTTTGCTGCGTCCACTTTCTCCTGCAATTCGTCTTTCAGGCGGAATTTATCGTCTTCGGTAAGGGTGCCTTCTTTTTCTCCTGCCTGTATCTCTTTCCATGCCTCGTCGCGCGCGACGCGCACAGCGGTGCGAGCCTCCTCGAGCTTGGATTTTGCAAGCTTCACAAATTGCTCGCGGCGCTCGGCGGTCAGCTCCTGGAACGTGACGCGAATCGTCGTGCCATCGGAGACCGTCCCTACCCCCAGGTCCGCGGATGAAATCCCCTTCTCAATATCTTTCGCGATCGAAGGATCAAATGGCTGCACTCGGAGCGTGCGGGCGTCTTCGACGCCGATGCTCGCGATGCTTTTGAGGGGTGCCATCGAGCCGTATGCCGACACGAAAACACTGTCGAGAATCGCGGGCGCCGCCCGCCCGCTGCGCAACGCGCGATACTCCTTGCCGAGCCACTCGTGCGCGCTCGCGACTTTTAATGCAAATGCTTTGAAATCGAATGTCATGAGCGTGATTTTACCACAGGCAGCAAGAAGGCGAGCTGTTCCATGAGCGGCTTCACGAGCGCGCCCGTATCGGCAATGTACCGCCGCGCCCGATAGATCGCGCCCATCGCGCTTTCCACGCGCTCGGAAGCGGCAATCGCGCGCTCGAGGGAATCAAGGAAATCGAGGATGTCGTTCATATTTCTCTTGTCGTCGTCTCCCTTCTCGATAAGCGGCGCGATGATCGCAAGCCGCTTTTCGGGCGATGCCGAGAGAAATGCGCTCGCATGCGCTCCGCCGCTCTCCCTGCGCGCGATCGCGAGGATGTGTGCGCGGCTTCGTATCGTCGCAAGAAGCGCGTGCGGCGACGGGACGACAAGGAAAAAAATGGAATCGCCGGGCTCTTCGAGCGTCTTCAGGAGCGCGTTTTGCGCTTCATTCGTCATACTCGGCGTCGCGACGACGAATATCCGGCGACCGGTGAGCGCGCGCGCTGCGGCGCGCGCGCGGATCTCGCGCGCCTCCTCCACTCCGAATTGCTTATACGAGCGCACATAGAGATCCGGATTGGCGCGCACGGCAAACCCTTCGCGCTCGAGAAAATCCATGAGAGCCGGTAGCACTGCCTCGCTACCGGCGACGAGATGCGCACTTCCCACGAGCCGAGCCGTCATATCGCCAGTATACCAATCCGACACACCGCGTGAGGCACAGCCCGATTATCTCGGGGTATACTAGGCGGCATGAAAACAAGAAGCCCCGTCGAAAGAATGGCGCTTGCAATCACGCGAGGGGTCGGCTCTCCGATTTCCATTATCATCCACACGATCCTCTTTGCGGCGAGTTTTCTTGCAGTCGATCTCGATGTCGTCGCATTTGACCGCATGCTCCTCATCCTCACGACGATCGTCTCTCTCGAAGCGATCTACCTCGCGATATTCATCCAGATGACGATCAACTATACGACCAAGGCGGTCGAAGAAGTCGCCGAAGACGTCGGGGAGATCCAGGAAGACATCGATGAGATTCAGGAAGATGTCGACGAGCTGCAGGAAGACGTCGAGGAAATCAGCGAGGATGTCGAAGACATCACGGAAGACGAAGAGGCTGATGAGGCGCGCAAAGCGGAGCAGAAAAAAACCCTCGTGGATATCCAAACGGATTTGAAGAAGCTGATGGAGGATATCGACCGCCTCAAGCAGTAGAGCCTAGCGCTTCGAGATGAGCGCTTTTTTGTAGGTCTCGAGATGCTTGAGCGCTTCGCCCGTCCCTTTCACCACGCAGTACGCCGCGTCTTTCGCGGTGCGCGCTTTCACGCCGGTCCTGCGGAAGACGAGCTCGGGGAAATTGCGCAGAAGCGATGAGCCGCCCGTCATGATGATGCCGTTGTCGATGATGTCGGAAGCCAATTCCGGCGGAGTCTCCTGCAGCACGTCTTTGATCGCATTGATCATGGTGCGGAGCTCTTTGCCGATCGCGCGCACGACTTCGTTGGTCCCGAGCTCGATCGAGCGCGGCAACCCGGTAAGATGATCGCGACCTTTCACCATCATCGTGAGCTCTTCTTCCATGGGGACCGCAGAGCCGATGTGTATCTTTATCTCTTCCGCCATTTTGTCGCCGATCGAGAGATTGAACGTCTTTTTGATGTAGTCGGCGATCGCATGATCGAGCGCGTTGCCTGCGCACTTCACGGAGGTCGAGGCAACGATGCCGCCGAGCGATATTACGGCGACGTCGGTGGTGCCTCCGCCGATATCGACGACGATGTGTCCGCGCGCCTCGTGGATCGGGATGCCGGCGCCAATAGCCGCGAGAATAGGCTCCTTGATCACGTACGCTTCGCGGGCACCGGCTTTCGTCGCAGCTTCGACGACCGCGCGCCGCTCGGTCGAGGTGACGCCCGCCGGTACCGATACCATCACCTCGGGTCGGAACAGATTCCACCTGCCGAGCGCTTTGCGGATGTAGTAGCGGAGCATCGCTTCCGTCACGCGATAATCGGCGATCACGCCGTCTTTCATCGGTCGGTACGCGATGATCTCGCCCGGCGTGCGACCAATCATCTCTTTCGCCTCGTTCCCTATCGCGAGTATCTTATTGGTGCCGACGGAAACGGCGACGACCGAGGGCTCGTTTAAGACGACGCCCTTGCCGGGTGCGAAGACAAGGACGGTCGTCGTCCCGAGATCGATGCCCAATTTCGGTGAGAAAGAAAATGCCATTGAGCTCGCATTGTATACGGCAGCATGCATTTGACAAATACGAGCGCGAGCGTAGCATAGCGAGCGGATTGCGGATTCTTATCCCGTCACCAGAGGAATCCGCACCCCGGGGCACGCGTTGAACGGAGCAGCAGCAGCCTGCCTCGGAATAGTCGTCGACCGAGTACGTCCCTTCGGTCCGACGACCGCGACCGCCAACACGCCCCCCGTTGGCGGTCGCACTCTTTTAATGAGCGCTTCTCGCGATTCATCTTATTTTTTGCGCTGGTGAGATTCGCGCGTGCCAGACGCGTTGTATTTCTCAGGATTGAGCTCGTACCAAAATCTTTTAGAGAAATTCTGCGCTTTGTCGCACACGCTTTTGAGATAGTAGAGATCCTTGGTCGGTATCTGCTCGAGCATTTTCCCCATCCGCCCCATCGAAACGGGCGGCATGCCGTCGATGCGGCGCGCGCTGTTGAGTCGATCGCAAAAGTATTTCATGAGTTCGCCGCGCTCGGTCTGCCGAGCGCGGCTCATGGAGCGCTTGATCTGAGATGCGATGTGCTTCATCCCGCCCAGTATACAACCCGCGTCTCTGTGATATAAAAGCGGTAGGTTTCCTTGCTCCGGAGATGCTGCGCGGCCCCCACGCCTCCTGGAGAGGCGCTCCGTCCGGAGTAGAGGGGAGACATGGTACGGCCCCATGCTGCTCTAGTTAAGCGGAAGAATCATGGTCTCGGTGCCACTCCACCGAGACCTTCTGAGAGATGATTCTTGCTCCCCTCACCTTTGCGCCCCGCTACTGCGTAGCGGGGCGCTTTCTTTTTATGAGCTCACGCCATATAGTTTCTCCATGCGCTCCATCCTGCCGCATGAGAATAATCCAAGCCTGCGAGAAAAAGCGCACGAGATTCCGCTCGCAGACATTTCGAGCGCGCGCATCAAAGACCTTATAGCAGACATGAAAGCGCTTCTCGCCAAGGAGGAATACGGCGTCGCGCTCGCGGCAAGCCAGGTGGGTGAGCCGGTACGGCTCTTTATCGTCTCAGGGCGCGCCCTCACGCGCAGCTCGCGCGACACCCCCGACGAACGGCGCGACAAAGCGTCACCTCGCCGCAAAAACGCGGAAGGAGGGGAGGATGATGTCCTGCCGGATCAGGTCTACATCAATCCCGAGATCATCAAGATGTCGCGAGAGAAAAAAGACAAGCACGAGGGATGCCTCTCGATCCGCGGCTACTGGGGCGAAGTGCCGCGTGCGGAGTATGCGACCATCCGCGCGTACGATGAGCACGGACGTGCGTTTACGCGCGGCGCATCGGGATTCCTTGCGCATATTTTCCAGCACGAGATGGATCACCTCGAGAGCATCCTCTATACCGATAAGGCGACGAACGTATATGAAGAGCACACATCCGATGAGTAGACCGGTCTTCGCTTTTTTCGGCACGTCGCACATCGCGGTGCACGTGCTCGACGCTCTGCAGGCGGCACAGCTCGTCCCCTCCCTCATCATCTCCACTCCCGATACTGAGCAAGGTCGAGGTCGT
>CAIOKC010000017.1 GCA_903858755.1 uncultured bacterium
GACAAACATGGAGAGATTGCCGATGTGCTGGCGACCATATACGGTCGGACCGCAGTTGTACATGCGTACTTCGCGCGCGTGCGGAGGCATGGTAAATACGTCCTCCTGCTTTGTGAGCGTGTTGTACAGACGAAGCACCGTTGGTGCGGGAGGTCGTCTGGGAAAAAGCGAGGCGAGCCAGCGCATACCTACAGCCACTTCTTATAGCGGAAGTACATGAGCATCGATAGCCCCATCGTAATGACGATCCCCACAATGATGTAGAAATCGTACGGAAGACCGATGATCGGGTTGTACACGGCATCGATGTCGAAAATCGCGACGAAGAGCGCAAGCGGGAAGGTAAGGAGCGCCATGATGGTGAGTACGCGCATCGTCTCGTTCTCCTTCGTGGAGAGCAGAGAGTTATTGGTCTCTCGCAGCTCGTGGAGCGAATCGGTGTTGCGCATGATGTGGTTGTGTACGCGGTAGTACTCATTGGCGAGCGCGCGAAGGTACCTGTTGAAATCTTGACCGAAGAATTGCGCGCCTTCCGCTTCGAGCGTCTGGAGCGCTTCACGATGCGGCTCTATCGTCTGTCGAAGATTGAGGAGATCGCGAGCTGCGCTCGAAATAGCTCTCACCATGGCGACCTCATGCCCGCTGAATATCCGCTCCTCGATCACTCCAAGATCGTGGCGCACGTATTCGATCTCGTGCTCGACCGCTTTGTAGAGATTTTTCACCATGTAGAAGAAAAGAAAGCCCGCGTGATCTCCCAGATTGCCCTCGCCGATAATCGAATTTACTTCAAGCACTTTGGAGAATTTGTGGAGCGGGTCGACTGTATCGTAGTGGGCGGTGATCAGGAAGTTGTGTCCAATGATGAAATCCACTTCTTGCTCTTTGGTCTTGTGAGAGTGGCGCAGTGCAGGGAAGTGAAGCACGGTGTAGATGTACGTATCGTGGAAATCGACGCGCGGTCTGGTGGAGGGAAGCAGAAGCTCCTCGCCGACCAGAAGATCAATCCCGAATTCGTCGACGACGTCGCGCACTTCCTCACGGGTCGGGGAGTCGAGATCCACCCATGTGAGATTCTTGTGCTGGTATCGCGATTTCATATCCCAAGTATACCGCAGCTTGTCGTATGAGGGAGTATTCGCGCTGGAATAGTGGTACGATGCGTGCGATAATTCCGCCCATGAACGCGCCCGATATCCGACCGCTCCCGTTTGCCCGGCAGCAGCGAGCTCCATGGAGAGAAGTACTCGTGATTCTTGCTGTCGCCGGGGCGGGTTTTTTTGCAGGATTTTCTTTCGCTACGCACGCTTCGGGCGGGGTTCAAATCGGCAGCGGCGCTCCGGAAGGCGTGGATTTTTCTCCCGTGTGGAAAGCATGGAGCGTGATCGACGAGAAATTCGTACCGGCATCGGTCGCGACTACAAGCGCGGCGGATTCCGATCGGCGCGCGGAGAGTCCGGAGCAAAAGCGCGTGTGGGGGATGATACAGGGGCTCGCGAACTCTCTCGATGATCCGTATACCTTTTTCCTGCCGCCGGTGGAGAATCAAGAATTCGCCGACGATATGAACGGCAGCTTCGAGGGTGTGGGCATGGAAATCGCTGTACGCGACCAGGTCATCACCATCGTCTCGCCCCTCAAGGGCACCCCTGCGGAGCGCGCCGGTCTCAAGAGCGGGGATAAGGTGCTGAAGATCGACGGTCTCTCGACGCAGGGTCTCGACGTCTCGGGCGCCGTGCGGAAAATCCGGGGTCCGAAAGGCACCGAGGTCGTCTTTGAAATCTATCGAGACGGCTGGAGCGCTCCGAAGGAGGTGAGGGTCGTGCGCGATGTCATCAACGTCCCGACCGTAGAGACAGAATCAAAAGGCGATGTCTTCATTATCCGATTGTCGACCTTCACATCGAATTCGCCGGATCTTTTCCGCGGCGCGCTTCGAGAGTTTGTCGAGTCTGGCGACACCAAGCTCGTTCTCGACCTGCGTGGCAATCCGGGCGGCTACCTCGAAGCGGCGGTCAATATGGCAAGCTGGTTTCTCCCGAGTGGCAAGGTGCTAGTGACCGAAGATTATGCGGGACATGAAGACAATATCGTTCACCGCTCCTACGGCTACGATATTTTCAACGAAAATCTGAAGATGGTAGTGCTGGTCGATCGCGGCTCTGCTTCCGCATCCGAGATACTCGCGGTGGCGCTTCATCACTACGGCGTCGCAAGACTGGTCGGCTCCAATACGTTCGGCAAAGGTTCGGTGCAGGAGCTTGTGGAGATCACACCCGAGACGGCGCTCAAGCTCACCGTAGCGCGCTGGCTCTCTCCGGATGGGACGCAAATACCGAAAGAGGGGATAGCTCCCGACGTGAACGTGGAAATACGCGACGAGGACATACAAGCCGGAAAAGACCCGCAGCTCGATAGGGCGATCGAGATACTCAATCAGTAGCGACTGGTTTGCGCGTCGCGGGCTTTTGGGCTACAACATACGGATGAAAGTACTTTTCTTGAAAGACGTAGGCGGGGTGGCGCAGCGCAATACCATCAAAGAGATTTCCGACGGCTACGCTCTCAATTATCTGATACCGCGCGGGCTCGCGGTACAGGCGACACCGGATAAAGTAGCGGCACACGCGAAAGCGACCGCGGCGAACGAGCAAGTCTCAAAAGAGCAGGGTGCAAAAAAAGCCGCACAAATCCGGGCGGCCGACGGGCAGAAGGTGGTCATCAAAGCAAAAGCAAACGACCAAGGACACCTTTTCAAAGGTATTAAGAAAGAAGACATTAGCACCACTATCGCCGACGCATTTGGAGGACTCATCGATACTCAAAGTATTCAAGGCGCACTCGATACCATCAAAGAAGCAGGGGAGTACACCATCGAACTTGCGGGAGCCGGTGCGGAGGCGACCGTCTCACTCGTCGTCGAAGCAGCGAATTAAGCGGAGACGACGTCGACAATTTTGCGATTGTTGGAGCGACCATCAAAATCCATCTTGCGCGTAGTGCGGAATTTGACGACTCCTTTCGCGAGCGCGAAAAGGGTGTGATCCTTGCCGATGCCGATATTCTTGCCGGCGAGGATCGAGGTGCCGCGCTGGCGGATGATGACTTCGCCAATAGAAACAGACTGTCCGTCGCCCCGCTTTACGCCGAGGTATTTCGGATTTGAGTCGTTTAGGTTTTTCGCTGTTCCGCCTGCTTTGGTTGTTGCCATACGATGTATGATGTACGAACATGGCGAGTATAACCGAGTGGCGGCTGAAAATCAAGGCAGGAATCGCCCATCTGGCAGGGGAGTGGGGGCTCATAATCCTCGTCTTTTTGCTCGCCTTTGCCTCCTTTGGGCTAGGGCGCCTCTCCGCCCTAAGGGACTCACAACCCCCTATTTCCGTAACAATAGCCCCTACAGAGGCAGAGCCAAGGGCGATGGCAGCGGGAGGGCTTGTGGTCGCCTCGCGCTCGGGAAGCGCGTATTACTACCCATGGTGCGGTGGCGCCTCGAATATCAGCCCTGCCAATACGGTCTGGTTCAATAGCGAAGCTGCCGCTCAAAAAGCAGGCTATGTGCCCGCCAAAAATTGCAAAGGTCTCGCACAGTAGTATCGAGCGCACTGTTCGATGCCGCCAGCTAGATAGAAGATGCGAAATACCATATACTCTCACCAATGATACTCATCGACGTCGAGGCTTCGGGGACAGAGCATCACAAGCACTCTATCGTCTCTCTCGGGGCGCTGGATTTCTCGAACCCGTCTAATCGCATGTATGAGGAATGCCGCGTCTGGGACGGAGCCCACATCATGGATGAAGCGCTGCAGGTCAATGGATTTACCAAAGAGCAGATTACCGATCCGAAGAAACAAAGCGAATCTGATCTCGTCCACCGCTTTCTCCACTGGAGTGAAGGGGTAGAGGAGCGCACCTTCGCAGGACAGAACGTCTCTTTCGATCGCGACTTTGTGAAATCCGCAGCCGAGCGCGCGGGGCACACGGTCTGGCCGTTTGCGTACCGCACCATCGATACGCACACGCTTTGCTACATGCATATGATCGAGCGGGGGATGCAGCCGCCTGTGCGCCACAATAGGAGCGCGCTCGATCTTGATGCGGTCTTGAATTACTGCGGTATTCCCGAGGAGCCACAGCCCCACAACGCGCTCACTGGGGCGCTCTGCCACGGGGAAGTAGTCTCGCGGCTTTTGTACGGAAGAAAACTCCTGCCGGAATTCAAGGATTTCGAGATCCCCTGGAAGCGATAGGGCACTGGTCTGAAGGTGCTTTAGAAAAACAAGGATAGCCTCCCCCAGGGTAGGGGAGTTTGGGGCACCTCGCCTTTTTCAGTCGCGAAGGTTTTTGTCGCAGATCTTTCTGCCCAGTATTTTCCGTTCCAAGAAAAAATACACGTCGCCGAAGGAGGGAAGGGGGCTTTACAGGCGTGTGGTGTAGTAGGTGTGGATAGCCGAGCTGTCAAATGCCCCACGTCGCACAATATACCTTTTGCGACGTGATGCCAGGTACAGATCAGGTCAAGTCGCGAGCCTGCCTGCGCCTCAGCCCGCCGCTTCGGCATTCATCGACGAACGGTGTGCCCGTTGCTTCTGCGCACTCACAGAGGGCGAATTTGGACTTCTCTGCTTCCCCGGAGTGCTGATGACCCTCCAGCGCAGTATCTCCTCATTCTCGTGTCATCATAGAGCGATGTCGTACCGAGATCGTGTCCGCGCTTTGCTAACTCCTCACGAAGATCGCCTGTTGAAAAAGCTCAGTACGCCGCAAAAGATACAGGACTACCTCGATACCCTTCCGATCAATTTCGAACTGCGGGGAGAGACGTACATGAGTCCGAGGCGCGTCATTCGGGAGAAAACAGCGCACTGCTTTGAAGGTGCTCTCCTTGCCGCCGCCGCGCTCGCCTACCACGGCGAGAAGCCGCTCCTCATGGATTTCCGCACCATACCTGAAGACGAAGATCATGTCGTCGCTCTTTTCAAGCGAGGCAGATACTGGGGCGCGCTTAGCAAGACCAATCACGCGATCTTGCGCTATCGCGACCCCGTCTATGCATCGCCGCGTGAGCTCGCGATGAGTTATTTTCACGAGTACCTCATGCATGATCGCAGGAAATCACTTCGCGCGTATTCCGCGCCATACGATTTGCGCATATACCGACCGGAGCGCTGGATCACCGAAGAAAAAGATCTATTCTGGCTTGTCGGAGCGCTCGATCGCGCTCGCCACTTCCCTACCGTTTCAAAGAAAAATATGGTGGCGTTGCGGAAAGCGAATCCCGTAGAGATCACCGCGATGAACATCGTCGAATGGAAAGATCCGAGGAAAAAAGGACGCGCTACAAGTAATTGAGCGGGTTCAGATACGCCTCGAGCGGCGCGATCGGGATCATCACATGCTTGCCGCTCTTGCACCTGTATTGCTTGTACGAGACGGCGTCTGAAGCGTAGACGGTGAAATGCAGGTGCGGACCAGTCGCGTAGCCCGTGCTGCCCGCGTACCCGATGATCTGCCCCGTCCCCACCGTCTGCCCTTTTTGGACGCTGATCTCGGAAAGGTGCGCATAGAGCGTGCTTAAGCCGTTGCCGTGCCTGATCAGCACCCACTTGCCGTACTGGCAAGAGGGAGCGGCTCCCTGATTTATTTCTGCGACGGTACCCGAGAGCGAAGCGCGCACTGGTGTACCGACCGCCGCGCGAAAATCGATGCCGTCATGCGTGCCCGAGGCGTAGAGCCGACCGGACACGGAGGTCTTCCCGAATTGCTGAGTGACGAATACGTTGTCGAGCGGCCAGTGGAGGACACCCTGTACGGCGGGCGGTACCTTCGATGGATCGAGCGTGTACTCAAGTTTGGACGCGAGCTCGAAAAGCGCGGATTCGAAAGCGACTTTCTCCGCCTGTTTCTGAGCTATGAGATTTTGATACGCAGATTCCTGCGACTTAGTCTGCGCGAGGAGTTCGCTCTGCGCTTTTTTCGTGGCGTTGAGAGATCCCTGCTGCGCGGTGAGCGCGCGCTGCTGATTGAGGAGCTCCGCCTTCTTCTCCTCGGTCGCCATCTTGGTGTCGGTGAGCGATTGTTTTTCTTTTCCGAGAATCGCGATGAGGTCGTTGATGGAGTTTTGGAGAGATTGTATCGCGTCGATGTCTTCCCATGCGGTCGAGACGTCCTCCGCCGCGAGTACCTGGAGCGCGAGGCTTTGCGTCTCGGTCTCGTTGAGGCGGCGCAAGGATTCCGAGAGGCCCGATTTGCCCGAATCGATGGAGGCTTCTTTGCCCGCGATGCCGTTCGCGAGCTGCTGGATCTGGAGCTGGGTCGAGGTTATCTGTTTTTTCGTGACACTGATGGAAGCGCCAAGCTTCTTGAGAGAGAGATTGAGCCCGTCGAGGGTGCTCTGAAGCGTCTGTTTTTTCGCCGATGTCGCGTCGAGTTGCTTTTGGTACTGCTCGATTTCTTTATTAAGCTGCGCGATCTGGGTATTTTGCTCGTCGATCTGCTGTTGAATCTCTGCCGCGCTCTCCGCACTCGCCGCGTTCCAAAAAAATAGTGGCGCGCAGAGAAGAGAGAGCACGCCAAGTGCGACCGAATATCGGAGGCGGATGCTCATGGCGTGGTCAGTGCTTCGAGCGCAGCATCAATGCGTCGGAGTGTCTCATCTTTCCCGATGATGGACGCGATGATGAAAGGATCCGGCGAGCGCTGTTTCCCAGAGAGTGCGTAGCGCAGCGGCCAGAGTACCGAGCCGCGACCTTGCCCCGTCGCATACTCCCAGAGCGCGACTTTGATGCCTTCACTCGAAGTCCATGCGTTGCCCGGGAGATTCTCGAGTACGCTGCGGGCGTGCGCGAGGTGCGTACAGGCATCCCCCGGATTGGAGCCTTTGTTCGGGATATTTTCAGCTCTGATAGTCGGTGCCTCAAAAAAGAAATCATACTCCCCTGCTGTCATCGATTTTTTGAGCTCGCCGCTCGTGGAGATCGATTGTCGCAGCAATGGCAGAAGCGCCTGCACGGTGCTCCTGTCTGCGCCTTCCGGAAATGCAGAGGCGATGTATTCATGAAATGCTGCGCCGCTCATAGCTTGCAGGTACTGACGATTGAACCACCGCAGTTTTTCAATGTCGAAGACGGCGCCGCCCTTGTGGACACGCTCGATAGAGAACTCTTTGATCAGCTCGCCGAGCGAGAACACCTCTCTATCCCCTCCCGGATTCCATCCCAGAAGCGCGAGGTAATTGATGAGCGCTTCGGGCACATACCCTTCGGCGCGGTATTGATTGATCGACACCACTCCGTGCCGCTTCGAGAGCTTGGTCTTGTCGGGCGCGAGGATGAGCGGGATGTGCGCGTAGATGGGGCGCACGAACCCGAGTGCTTCGAGGATGAGGATCTGCCGCGGCGTATTTGAGATATGATCCTCTCCGCGGATGACATGCGTGACGCCCATTTCGTGGTCGTCGATCACGACGGCGAGGTGGTAGAGAGGGTCGTCGATGCTGCGCGCGATAACAAAATCTTTGAGATCGGATGTATCGAATGAAACTTCCCCGCGTATCAGATCTGTGAAGATCACGCGCGTGTTGGGATTCTTGAACCGAATAACCTTCTTCGCAGAGTCGCCGGTCGCTTCCTCGGCTTCGTAGGCGAACCCTGCTTCGATAAGGCACTTCAGGTGGTCGCGATAGATATCGGTGCGCTCGGACTGCCGGAACACCTCCGGCTTCGTATACGGGATGCCGAGCCACGCAAGGCTTTCTACGATATCCTTCTCGAATTCCGGCTTGCTGCGCTCGGTATCGGTATCTTCAAAGCGCAGGCGCATCTCGCCTCCGGCATGCGCGGCGTACAGATAATTGAAGAGCGCGGTGCGGGCGCTCCCGATATGAAAATAGCCAGTGGGGCTCGGCGGAAACCGGGTGATGACTCTCATATCGGTTCGTGCTCTATGGCGGTCTCGAGGAGGACGGCGGCGATCTTCTGCGCGGCTTGCGGCTTCGCGAAGGCGCGTGCAGCGGCGGTCATGCGCTCGCGGAGCGCTTGGTCGCCGAGGATGCGATCCGCTTCGGCGACGAGAAGATGCGGCGTGAGATTATGCTGCTCGACGACAAGGCACGCTCCTGCACGCGCGTACGAAAATGCGTTCTCGGTCTGATCATGCGATACGTCTTCCGGTATCGGGACGAGAATAGCGGGCAGCCCCCAGCTTGCGATTTCGAAAATGCTTCCGGAGCCGGCGCGCGAGATCACGAGGGATGCGGTGCCAGCCGTCATGCGCAGTGCGAGCGTATTCAAAAGACCGAATGCTTTGTATCGCGCGGCGAATTGCGAATCTTTGAGGATGACCGTCGCCAGCTTAGTCACTTCTTCCAGGTTTGCGCTTCCCGCTTGGTGGACCACGTTGTACTTGCCGATGAGAGCAGGCAGCGCATCGAGGACCACTTCATTGATCGCGCGCGCGCCTTGCGAGCCGCCGATGATGAAGATGGTCGGGACGGATGTATCAAGCTTGAGGAATTCGTGCCCGCCCTCCTTGGCAGGCACTTCGATTTCTCGCCGGATCGGATGACCGACGCGGGCGATTCTATCGCGCACGCTCGCCGGGAATTTCTCCGCCGCATTCGGATGTGCGAGTCCTATCCATTTCGCGAATTTTGCAGACCAAAGCGAGACGCGACCCGGATTCGCGTCCGCATCGTAGATGACGACCGGTATATTGAGGATACGCGCGGCATAGAGCGTCGGGAACGATGCGAATCCGCCGGTCGAGAAAACGACGTCGGGGTACAGGTTGAAAAGCTGGAAGGTCGAGCGAATGATGCCGATCGCATTGGTGAAGATACTGAATACGTTGAGTACGCTGGCGTATCGGCGCATGCGACCGGCGGGGCTCGGCTTGTAGGTGATGTCGTGTTCGAGGAGCGCCGTCTTGTCGAAGGGCTCCGGTCCTATGTAGTACAGGGTCGGCTCAAGAAGCGTGCGCTCTTTGCAGATATCCTCTATCGCCTCCGCGACCGCGATGAGCGGGTAGAAATGCCCGCCGCTTCCCCCGCCAGTAAGCACGATACGCATTGGAGTATTGTATCAAGTGAAAGGTGGCGGCATAAGGGTCGATCGGTGGAATTCACACACAAAAACGATGGGCTCGACGGATTTGCCGGTCAGGGCTTCCTTGAGCTTGGTGCCCACCATCACGTTGCTGCCCTTCTGCCCCTCGTCGAGGTGAAGGATGATCTTCTTGCCGTCCACATAGAGCCCGGTCTTGCGACGATCAACCTTGACCCAGCCGCCACCGGCGTTCTCTTTCACCTCCGCGCCGTCGAACGGCAGCTTTGGCGGGGCATCGAGGTTGACGTAGATCACGTTCTTGTTGCCCGTGAGCCGGATACGCCGGGTGTTGTTGAACTCCGTCCCGAGCGTCTTCAGCGTCTCGACGAGCTTCTTCTTGCCGTCGCCCGCGAGCCACGGGATGATGTCCGTGCCGATACCCATACCGCCGAGCGTGTCGCGCGCGGTGGTGTACAGGTCTTGCAGCTTCGACATCAGGAGACCGATCGGTTTCCACTCGTTCACTTTCGGTTCGACTTTCATCATGCCACGCAAGACACTATCATGTCAACGATGCGCAATGTTTCAATAGCTTGGAATCACCAGCTCCGAAATATCAAGGGTTCCCCTTGATATTTCTGGGGTGATGGATGCCTAGCCCGGAGACCAAGTATCAAAGCCACAATATCAAGGGGAACCCTTGATATTGTGGCTTGGTGGCTGGATATTTCGCCTATTCATCGCACTACTCATCGTATCGGAGCTTGATGATTTCAAGACGAGCGGCGGGAGATATTGAGGAGAATACCGGCGCTTGCGAGAGAGACGAGCATGGCGGATCCGCCCTGGCTGATGAACGTGAGAGGGATGCCGGTGAGCGGCGCAAGCCCAAGCATGGCGGCGATATTAACGAATGCCTCCGCTCCGAGATAGGTGGATATGCCTATGGCGAGCAATCCGCCGAAGAGGTCCTGTGTCCGGGTCGCGACCGCGTATCCGCGGAGCGCGAAAAGGAGGAATACGATTACGAGACCCGAGGCGCCTACGAAACCGAGCTCTTCTCCGAGTACCGCGAATATCGAATCCCCCATCGGCTCGGGCAAGTAAGTAAATTTCTGTACTCCCTGTCCGAGTCCTCGCCCGAAAATGCCGCCTGAGCCGATCGCGATAAGCGCCTGCTTGATTTGGTACCCCTCGGCTTGCGGTGCGTGCGAAGGATTGAGAAAAACAGTGACGCGATCCATCACGTAGGGGCGCATGTAGGCGAGAATGCCGAGCGCGATGATCCCGCCGAGTATGATAATCAGGATATCTCGCCACGGCGCTCCCGCTGCGAAGTAGACGGCGATCGTCGAAATAACGACGATGCCGAGCGTGCCCAAATCGGGCTGCATGATGAGAAGACCCACAGGTACGGCAAGAATCGCAAAAAGACCGAGTAGTCCGTAGCGAATCTGCCCGATCCTATCCTTGATGAGCGAAAAATACGCAGCAGCGAGGATGACAGCGCCGATCTTGAGTGTTTCCGCCGGCTGAAACGTGAATCCTGCGATACTGAGCCAGCGTCTCCCGCCTCCGTGTTCAAACCCTATGTGCGGGATAAAGACCGCCGCGGTCGCGATGCAGGCGAGGACGAAGAGGTGCGGGGCGAAGCGACGCCATATCCGATACTCGATGCGGGTCGTGATGAGGAGTCCGACGAGACCCAGCCCCACGCCAAGGACCAGATGATTGAACGCGACCGAGGTCATGTGCGTTGCGCCACGGGCGAGGAGCCCGAACGCGGCGGATGCAAACATAAGCGCCCCTCCCGCCACAAGAAGTGCGAGCAAGAATGCGAGCGGTCTGTCGATATGGACGCCGCGCTTCATAAGATCAGAGTGCCGCGAGCGCGATCACGACGCCGGCGAAAGAGAAAATGAGAGAGAGAATCCAATAGCGCATGACCACTTTGTAGCTCGACCATCCGATTGCTTCGAAGTGATGATGTAATGGTGCGATGCGGAATAACTTCGTGTGAAAAATCAGCTTCCACGATATCTGCAGTACGTTTGAGAGCACCGTGATCACGAGAAGCGCTCCGATCAGGGGTAGGACGGCGACACCGTATCCGCCGCCGAGCGAATCGGTCATGAAAACCACGACCGCAAGCGAGAGCGTGAGCGCCATAGTGCCAGTATCGCTCATGTAAAAGCGCGCGGGCGGGACGTTGAACCACAAGAAAGCGAGCAACCCTCCGAGGGTCGCGGCACAGAATGCCGCAAGGTCTACCTGGCTCTGCGCCGCCGCGATGACGGTGTACGAGGCAAAGATGCTGGCGAAGACTCCGCCCGAGAGTCCATCGATACCGTCGATCACTCCGGAAGCGTATACGCAGAGCGACACGAATACAAAGAATGGAATAATGAGCCAGCCGAGGGTGATCGGAGCGGCAAACGGGATGTTGACGGCGACAACCGCGAGTTTCGCCCAAAACCACCACCCGATGAAGGAAGAAAGAACGATCGCCACGATAAGGCGGTAGCGAAGACGCAATCCTTCTCCAGAAGGTCCGATGACCATGATGTCGTCGATAAGCCCTACAAGCGCGCCGGCGAGGAGTGTCGCGAGCGGGAGCCATGTCTGATTGCGGCTCAGGTAGTTGAGCTGTTCGAGAAATGCGCTCGAAGAGAGCGCCGCGAGTAATGCAAGGAGGAAGGTCGTGAGGAGGACGCTCCCCCACACGAGAATGCCGCCCATGCGCGGCGCCCGCACTTCATTCTCCGTGTGAAGGCGGTTGAATTCATGCGCGACATCGCCGCCGAGCGTCTGTTTGCCGGGGCGCTTTTTCCATGCCCGATGCTTGTAGAGATAGTGCGTGAGTACGGGCGCGCAGGCGATACCGGCTGCAAATGTCGCTGCGGCTGGAATGAGGATGCGTACGATATCGGGCAGCATAGCGTCATTGTAGCGCGATCGATTCCTCGGTCGCTTGTACGAGCTGCTTCATATCTTCGAAGCGCCCGCTCTCGGTAGAGCCGAGGACTACGGCAACGATCGGATGAGCCGGTCCGACTTCAAACACGATGGCAAGGTTCCCCCCGGCAAGATCCGTAGTTCCTGTTTTGCCCATAATAAGACCGTGTATGGAGTCGAGCGCCTTGTTTGTGTTTGTCGCAGAAGCATTGACTCCATCGATCGAGGTGAGGAGGACGCCATCGCGCGCTGTCCCCCCGAATATGGAGATGTCGGTCGAGAGCGCGTATGCGAAGAGATTTGCGACATCGCGCGCGGTCCCATACGCACCCGCCTGCGATGTGCTGAGATCAAGCCCGCTCACATTGAGGAAGTACGTGCGATTGAGATCGAGTTCGCGCATCAGCGCATTCATGCGCCACAGGGTCGCGCCTTCGAGTGGAGAATCAGGGAAGCGCGCGTGAATGGCGCCATTCGCCGCTTCCGCGAGAATTTCCGCGCCGGCGTTGGAAGATGATACGAGGGTATACGTCAGGATATCGCTCATGAGCCACTTTTCTCCGGCAGCAAGGCGCTCGGCAGTACTCTGAGGAGCCGTATCGCGCGGAATCGTGATAACGGTATCGAGAGGCACGCTTTCTGCGACGACGAGTGCGAGCGGGACTTTCGTGATGGACGCAAGAGGGAGCTGTACATCGGGGTTGAGAGAGTAGAGTACGCGATTGTTCTGCAGATCGACCACGTATGCCGCCTTTGCTTGGAGCGTTATTTCAGGGAACGTGGAGGGCGCAGCCGCCGCGGCGGCTGCGAGCGATTCTCTCGGCGTAGCCAATCCTGCCAAGTATTCTGCACTGAGCCCCGCGCTTCCTGCGAAGAGTACTGCGAGGGCGAATGCGCTGAGAAGAGTCCGTAGCGAGAGCTGCGGGTGCTCGGGAGGGATCGGCTGCTGGACGGGTTCGTCATTCATGATCGTTTTTTGATTGCTCTGTGCGTTCGAATGAGGCGAGTTCTCCGGCTATTGCGTCGTGTTCGGGGAGTTCTTTCGCGGTACGTACCCCGAGGTGGGCGAGAAGTTCGGCGGTCGGACGGTAGAGATACTCGCGTGCATCTTTCTCGTTGACCGCGCGTTCGACGAGCCCGCGCGCAAGCAGCGTGCGGATCGTGGAGCTCGTGTTGACTCCGCGGATGTAATCGATCTGCGCGCGGGTAGACGCGCCGCGATACAAAAGGATGCTTACAACCTCAAGACCAGCATCGCCGATATCGCGCGAAAGCTCCTCCTCGTACGCTTTCTTGATGACCTCAGCCGCTTTCGGCGCCGTGCAAAGCGAGATCTCTGTCTCGGTGCGGACAAGCGAGAGTCCGCTTCCCTCAAGATGCGCTGCGAGCTCGTCGAGCGCGGCGGAGAGCTCTTCGCGTTTCGCTCCGACAAGCTGCTCAAGCTTGCGGAGCGTAAGCGCCCCTCCCTCGGAGAAAAGAAACGCCTCGGCGCGTGCGGAGAGGTCGCTCAGCATACTATGCGCCATACCGTGGGGCGATCGCCTCCTCAAGCTCAATCGTGATATCTTCGAACAATTTTTCTTGCGACACGCTTGCCGAACCTGAGCGCACAAGTTCGAGCATTGCAAGGAAGTAGACGATGACCTCTCCCCTATCGCGCGATTTGGTAAGCTCGCTGAATCGCGTCCTGAGAGCGCTTGAAAGGCGGCTCTTCAGATTTACAATCACATCTTCGAGGCGCAACACCGGCGCGACGAGTGCCTCTGCGACCGCTTCCGGCTTCGGGAGCATATTGATAAACGCACGAGCGGCTTCTAGGATGGTCGAAGCAGATACTTCGCCCGCGCTAAATACCGAGGGGCGCGCCGGGGCTTTCGCCGCAAGAGCAAGTGGAGCTCTTCCCCACTCTTTGCGAAGCAATTTCGCACCCTTGCGGACAAGGGCGTAGCGCGCAAGCCGGCGCTCCAGCTCTTCCACCGATTCTTTCTCGTCGTCCGATAGCTGCAGAGTGGGTAGAAGTGCGCGTGATTTGATAAGGAGAAGCGTGGAGGCGACGAGGACAAACTGCGCAGTTTCTCCCAAAGGAAGCTCCGGCAATTTCTCGACGTACCCGAGGTACGCATCGCAGACCTCCGAGAGCGAGACATCGGATACCGACATCTTCCTCTCTTCGATAAGGTTCAAAAGAACCTCAAGAGGTCCTTCAAACGCAGGAGTGGCGAGAGCAAACTTTTCCATACCTATTCGGAGAGGCGCCCGTCGATGCGGGTCATGTCGCGAGGGAATGCGGTCGCTTCTTTTACATTCGGAAGCTCAAGCATGCGAGCGGTAAATCGCTCAAGACCTGTCGATGAGCCTCCGTGCGGCGGCATGCCGTATTTGAATGCTTGGAGGTAGTAAGAGAATTTCAGCGGATCCAAACCGCGCTCCCTGATCCTCGCGACCAGCGTATCGTGGTCATGGATGCGCTGCGCACCGCTGTTGATTTCAAGACCGCGGAAAAGAAGATCGAAGCCTCGCGAGTACGGCGCTTCCGCAGGATCTTCGTAGGTATAGAATGCGCGCGTTGCGGTCGGGAAGCGCGTGATGAAAACGAAATCGGATTTTTTTTCCGCCTTTGCCCACGCACACAGCGCGCGCTCGTGCTCCGGGTCGAGATCCGGCTCTTCCGGGACCCCGAGGACCTTCTGAGCTTCTCGCAGAGTGAGAACGGGAATTTCTTCGGGGACGAGCGGGATTTGTGTCTCGAACCGCTCAAATATCTCAGGGTGACCTTCCCCGACAGCTGCGACAGTGTCTTTGATCGTCTGTTCGAGCACTCGCATCGGTTCGCGCTCGTTTTCTATGAAGCCCATTTCGAAGTCCATCTGGGTGATTTCCGAGAGATGCCGCGTGGTCGCGCTTTTTTCTGCTCGAAACACTTTTGCCACGGTGCATGAGCGCTCAAAACCTCCCACCATGATCTGCTTGTAGAATTGCGGAGATGTCGCGAGATACGCGCTTGCATCATTGAAATAGTCCACCTTGAAAACAGCCGATCCGCCCTCCGCATCTCCGCCGACAAGCGCCGGCGACATGAATTCCGTAAACCCCTGCCTGCGGAGAGACGAGCGATAGGCTTCGAGAATCGAGTGCTGCATCGTAAAGATGTCGCGCGTGCGCTCCGTATGGAGCATGAGCGGGAGGTGGTCGAGGTAGGTATCGAGGTGAAGCGGGGTCGTGATATCAAATGGCAGCGTCTGTGCAGCAGAAATCACTTCGATTGTCTCGATCTGGAGCTCGATATCGCCGTTCGCTTTCCCTTCGGAGATGTTCTTCTCGGGGCGCTTGTTGATCGAGCCTTCCACCGCGATCGCGGATTCGATGCTAATCTCTTTTGCGACGTCGATCGCGGCGCTTTTCGGCAATACGACGCCCTGTACCGCCCCCGACATGTCTCGTATATCGAAAAAAACCATCTTCCCCTGATCGCGCCTGACGGAGACCCAGCCTTTGATGAGGACGGTTTTCCCGATATGGTCGTGCAAATCTTTGATGAGGGTTCTTGGCATAGGAGCTAGAGTGCGACGCCTATTCTTTGCTTCACGTTGACCATCTTCTTAGATGCGCGTTCGCGAGCGCGCTCACCGCCGTCCACGAGGACTTTCTTCACGTCTTCATCCGAGATCGAATCGCGCTTCTCGCGCATCGGGGCGACGAGTGCCTCGATATCTTCGATGAGCGCCTCTTTCAGATCTTTATACTTCCCTTTCTTTGATTCGTAGAGGGTGTCGAGATCCTCTTTCCTTCTGAATGCCGCATGGATCGCATAAACGTTTTCCGGTCGATCGCCTGAGGAGTCGGTCACAATACCCATGACAGCTTTTGCAATCTCATCTTTCGAGCCGAAGAGTGGAATAGTGTTGCCGTAGCTCTTGCTCATTTTTTTTCCATCTGTACCGGGGATGGTCGCAACCGATTCCAATATCATTTCCTTAGGCTCTTTGAATGTCTCGCCGAATGCGCTGTTGAATTTCGCGGCTGCCTCACGGGCATATTCCACATGCTGGCGCTGATCTTGCCCCACCGGTACGATGTCGGTGTCGTAGAGAAGGATATCTGCCGCCATGAGCATCGGGTAGGCAAAAAGCCCGGCATTTGATTCAAGACCTTTCGCGACCTTATCTTTGTATGCGTGCGAGAGCTCGAGGAAAGCCGTTGTGACGAGGCATTGGAAGACCCACCCCAGTTCTGTGTGTTCTGGCACGTCAGATTGCTTGAACATAACCGACGTTCGAGGATCAATCCCCGCAGCGAGGTAATCCTTCGCCACGGAAAGGATGTTGGCGCGCATGTGCGCGGCATCTTTGAGGGAAGTGAGCGCGTGGTAATCGGCGATCATGACAAGACCGTCGGTTTCCGCGAGCAGATCCGCGGTTGGCTTCAAAGCTCCGAGGTAGTTGCCGATATGGAGCGCGCCCGATGGTTGGAGGCCGGTGAAAAGTCGCTGCATTCGGGCATTCTAGCAGGAAAAACAGGGAGGTTCTATACAGCTGGGAATTCTATAATAAACCGCGACCCCTTGCCCTTTCCATCCGATTCCGCCCATATGTTCCCGCCCATCGCATCGATAAATGTCTTTGCGAGATAGAGCCCGACCCCCGTCCCTAAGAGATTAGCCTTAGCTGCATCTGCTCGCGAGAATTTCTGGAAAAGCCTCGGCAGTGTCTCGGGCGGAATACCGACACCGGTATCTGCCACGCTCACCCGGATAACCCCGTCGATGTTCCCGACCGATACGGTGATGCCGCCCGTTTTTGTGTACTTGAGAGAGTTGTCGATGATATTGCCGATGACCTCTTTCACCTTTCCTTCGTCGGCTTTCACCATGAGCTGCTCCGGGGGGATCTCTACCGAGAGTGTGAGATTCTTCTGCTCGGCATGCGGAGCATAGCCGCCTGCCACGGCATGGATGGCTGCGCCAAGGTCGAATGGCTGCATGGTGTAGGATATTTGACCGAGCTCCATCTTCGACTTGCTCAAGAATTGCCCGATGAGCGTGAGGACCTCATTGCCCGTGACGAGTATTTTTTCTGCCGCATCCCGCGTTTCCTTCGAGGTGTCTCCCGCAGTGCCATCCACTATCAGAGAAGCGTATCCGCGCATTGCGGTGATGGGATTGCGTATCTCGTGCGATGCGAAGGTCATGAACTCCGATTTCTCCTCGCTTAATGTCTCGATCTCTTCGCGCTGCTCGACTTCCCTAGTCACACCCCTGACGAGAAAGACGCCGACAGCCGCAACGGCAAGAAGAAGCGCTCCGTTGATGACAAGCTCCAGAGATGCGTCGGTCAAAATGACTCGCACGAAGAGAAAGAGCAGCAATGTGTAGACAAGAAGTTCCGCAAGAATTGCGCGAGGGCTCAAGAGTCGGAAACGGAAAATCGAGTAGGTGATCATAACCGCAAACGCAAAAGTGAATACGGGACCGCTCCATATATAACGAAAATCTTGGAGCCACGGCGACGGCAAAAGAAGGTTGTAATACATACCGAAAGCACCGACAGCGATGACCGTCGTCGAAATGATCCAAAGCTGCGTGCGGGTCGAGCCCGATGATCCGCGTACCTTCAAAAGAAGCCTGATCTGCCCCGAAAGAAAGAGGTATAAGAATGCGGCGGCAAAGAGCAGGTATCCAAACGGTTCGAGCAGTACCTCCTTTCCCCACTCGTGGGACACAATATGGAGCGTGAGCGAATGCGGGAGGAGGATGTAGAGAGACAGGGCGGACACGGACGCGATCGCGATCGCCCGATGCGCGCGGGACATCCCTTTTGAATCTGGGAAAAGGTAGGAAAATTGGTAAAAGAAAAGAGCGAGAAAAAGAGCGGAGATATAGGAGAGCTTCATCAGGTAGAGAGCGACCGCGGCAGAGTCGACGAGCCTGAAGAGCAGAATGACAATCGCCCAGAAGGTGATGAACGCGACAAAAAGCGCAAAGATTCTGTTTACCGTCTTGTCGCGGTCTCGCCGGTATACAAACCACATCAGCCCGAGATTGGTTACCGCCGTGACGGAAAGCAATATGTCGGGGATTTGGAGCAGCATATAAAAAATACCCTCGCGCCAAGTATAGCACTGGCGCGAGGGTAGCGTTTTTGCTCAGATTTGCTCAGAGCCTGACAAGCATTGCCCCATACTGCACTCCGGCACCCACGGTGCAGAAGACGCACAGATCGCCTTCGGAAACGCGACCGTGCCTGCGATCTTCGTCCATGAGGACGAGCGTTGCAGCCGCGGCGACATTGCCATAACGATCGACGTGCGTCGCGACTTTTTCCTTGGGAAGACCGGCTTTCTCGACAAACTTCATCAAGACCTGACCGTTCACCTGGTGGAAATAGAAGCGGCTCACGCCCTTCAAGTCGACCGCCGTCGACGCTTGCAAGCCTTCGAGCGCTTGCTTCGCGTAGATGCCGAACGAAGCGGCGACAGAACGACCGTCGATGATGTAGAGCGGCGCGGGGTGATTGCCCCGAGGCTCGTACAACATCAGCTGCTTCTCCGGATCAACCGCGGTGAAGCTCGCGAGGATTTCCGAGCCGGAAAATATCTTTTCCGAACGTCGAAGAACCGCCGCTCCTGCGCCATCGCCGAAAATGTACATCGACAGATAGACATCGTTTGCGACGTAGCTCGACCAGTCGCTATAGTACCTGGACGGAGCGTTGGAAGCGACAACGACCATGTTGTCGGCGCCATTCCCTGCGATGAGCTTGCGAGCGCCGCTCATCGCGTGCACAGCGCCTCCGCACCCCGCATCCATTTCGAGAAGTTCGATATTGGCGCGGAGATTCAGACGCTGATGCAGTTCGAAGGCGCTGCTGGAGAAATGATGCCGTCGGTGACCTTTTTGGGTGCACGAGACGTACCACAGCCCGTCAACGTCTTTGATATCCATGCCGGCGTTTGCGATCGCTTTGCGCGCCGCATTTTCTGCCATGTCGAGTTCGTCCGCGTCGGCGACAGGAAACCCGGTCTCCGGATCGAGGCGGGTCATAAAGCGACGCTCCGTAATGCCCAGTTTCTCGCGAGCCCACGCGGCGTCTTTTCCATCCTTGCCGATGAATTTCGCGAGTTCTTCATTCGAAATCACGGTTTCCGGCATATGACTGCCGGTCCCCGCGATCCCGATCGTCGGGATATGTGCAGCCATCTGCGATACTCCTTGTTGGGTGGTTATTTGAGCGGAATGCTCCTACGTCTCAAGCTAACATGGCGACACAGTCGCCGCCAGTGTCAATAGAGAGGACTGTGGACACTAACTACGCGCAAAAGAAAGCGCTCCATATGATGCGATAAGCCACCAGAATCGATAGGGTTCGCTGAAGACGTATTGCACCTGCGGACCGAAATGCCACACAGCATCAAGTGCCGGGATCGAAAGCCATACGACAAGCATGATCGCTGTAGTCGCGAGCCCGGTGAGAAGCGCCTCGATGGGCGCACCTCCCGACATGCCCCACGAGCCAATGATGCGGTAGGTGAAGATGTAGATGGGAATAAAGATAACGAGGAAAAGAAGAGCTTGAAGTAGGGGGGTCGAAAATTGCGCAGTAAGCCCATCGACGAAAGCGGCATGTGAAAGCGCGCCGAGCATCACCACCGTCGCCGGAAGCGAAAGCGCGAGCGATGCAGCCCGAGTGCCTCCGCTTCGAATCGCATCAAACGCGATGACGGTGGCGACAGCGACGATGATGATCCAATCCACGGACCATGCACTCGAAAAGACGCCGAGAGAAGAAATCGAAGGGAGGTTCATCCTGGTAGTATACCGTGTTTTTCCAGTCTAGAGACCTTCCTTGCGCAGCTTCTCGATCAAATCGCGGGCGGATCGGGAGAGTTTTTTCGGGAACTCTATCGAGAGGCGCACGAGAAGATCGCCGCGACTACCTCGACCGCGTGGCACACCCCTTCCGTGGACGCGGACCGTGTCGCCGTGAGCGGCTCCGGCGGGAACAGTTATGGTCTCTTCCCCATCGATAGTCCGAATACGGTATTCTCCGCCCAGGAGCGCGTCTGTCACCTTAATCGAGATGTTCGAGACGAGATTGTGTCCTTCCCGTACAAAATTCGGGTCGGGACGGACATGCAATTTCACATACAGATCGCCGGTCTGCCCGCCGGCGATCGCTTCGCCGCGTTTCGGCATTCGTATCATCTCGCCATCCTCGACGCCCGCAGGTACTACGATGTGTATCTCTTCCTCTTTCTTGAAAACTCCTTCGCCACGGCATGTCGGACACGGTGCTTCGGGGATCTCGCCGCGACCTCGGCATTTGAGGCATGTACGTGAAGTCGAAACCGAACCGAAGAAAGAATTCCTCGTTTCCCGCACTTCCCCTTTTCCATTGCAGGTCGTGCACGCTACCATCTTTGAGCCGGTTTCCGCCCCTGTACCAGAGCACGTGTCGCACACTCCCGTTTTCGCGATAAGGACGCGACGATCCGCGCCGAAGATCGCCTCTTTGAATGTGAGCTCTATGTCGATCGAGACATCTCTCCCTCGCGGCGCACGTCGCTGCCCGCCGCCGAAGAAATCTCCGAAGATGTCGCCGAGGTCGAATTCGACGCCCTGTCCGCCGAATCCTTGGAAATTCGAGAAGTCAAAACCATTGAACCCTCCTTGAGGTCCGCCGCCTGCGAAGGTGCGACCGTACGTGTCGTACTCTGCTCGCTTTTTTTTGTCGGAGAGTACGGAGTACGCCTCACTCACCTCTTTGAATTTCGCCTCGTCCCCGCCCTTCTTGTCGGGATGATACTTGTGCGCTAATTTGCGGAATGCTTTTTTGATCTCGTCCTCTGTCGCGCTTTTCGACACGCCCAATATCTCGTAGTAGTTTCTCATGCAGAGAGATTATATAAAGCCGCAACAGAAAAGCAAAAGGACACGAGTGTCGCGTCCTTTTCCGATCGCATTTCTCCGCTATCTTACTCGGAAGTAGCCGGATTACAGTGTTCTGTGCGCCTTGTAGAGGAGCCAGGAGACACCGATTCCGAAGAAGGCGACCACCAGCGATAACTCGATACCGAAGAAAAACCCCA
>CAIOKC010000018.1 GCA_903858755.1 uncultured bacterium
CCTTCGACAAGCTCAGGGCGGGCGCCTAAAAAGATACGTGTCCAGATACTCGATGCGCACCTCGATGTAAGGGGCGCCCTTGCGATCGACACGGTCAAGCCCGAAGGCAAAAAAGAGATGCCCTACGCTGATTTCCTGCGCTCCGGAGCAACCCCCAGCAGGCATGAATTTGACTACTACAATACTCAGGTGCAGAATGCCGGTAGGCAACACTAACCGTCTATTGGAGATGACCATGGCTCAGTGGCCAGGAAACTGGGCCGGAGATGTGTCCGCCGACGAGCTGAGGGAGCAGAAAAAGATTACCTGCTTCAAGGCTCCCGAGGGCATGTTCCTCCCGGTCCTGATCGACTTATACAACGGCACCGGCAAAGTCGCCGGGGAAGCGCACCCGTCGCTTGACGTCGTCCGCGAGGGCGTCAGCAGACGCCTCATCGGACAATTCGCAATGAGGGCAATCGTCGTGGACGACGAACGAGTCATCCGCTTCGAAATGGACTCGCGAACCTATGCATAAGAGGTTCGCAAAAGATACGGCCACGCATCGCGCGAGGCCGTATTATTTTACGTCGTTTGACCCCGTCTCAACTTCCGTGGTACTTTCAGCGTGGAAAGCTCTTTGACACGTCAAGGGGCTACGAAAAGAGAGCGCAAGACAAACGAGAGGAACCGTGTCATGAAACAGCGAATCCTATCCGGCATTCGCGCCACAGGTCGGCTGCATTTCGGCAACTTTCTTGGTGCCGTCCGCAACTTCGTGAAGTACCAGACGCCCGGCAACGTGTGTCTGTACTTCGTCGCCGACCTCCATACCCTCACCACACTCGAGAGTCCGGACGAACTCCGGAACAATCTCGTGGAGATGGTGAAGGATTACATCGCCGCCGGTCTCGATCCGGAGCGCTCCATCATCTACGCGCAGTCGAGTGTTCCGGAGATTCCGGAACTCTCGCTCTACCTCAGCATGATGCAGCCTCTGGGCGATCTCCAGCGTATACCGACCTTCAAAGAGATGGTGAAGAAGCATCCGAACAACGTGAACCTTGGCCTCGTCACCTACCCCGTTCTTATGGCTGCCGATATCCTCGGACCCAGGGCGACACTCGTGCCAGTCGGCGAGGACCAGGTCCCCAACGTCGAACTCGCGCGGCATCTTGCTGGGCGGTTCAACAACAAGTTTGGGGAAACCTTCGTCATTCCTGAGATGATGGAGCAGATGATCCGGGTGCCCGGGCTCGACGGCAACAAGATGGGGAAATCGGAAGCGGACAATGCGGTCGATATCAACGCGTCGTCCGACCAAATCCGCGACCGATATCGCCGCGGCGTGACGGACACCCTGAAGGTCCGTATGAACGATCCGGGCGAGCCGGAGCGTTGTCAGTCCGTCTTCCCGGTACATCGCCTGGTCACCGGCGAGGATGAACGTAGCGAGATCGAGGTTGGCTGTCGTGCCGGGACGCTCTCATGCGTCGCCTGCAAGGACAAACTCGCGCGCAACATCGCCGAGCTTTTGCTTCCCTTCCAGGAGAAGCGCGCCGATCTCGCGAGCAAAGACGACTACATTCGTGACGTACTGAACGATGGCGGCAAACGTGCGCGGGTCGTCATCAAAGAAACCGTCGGTCTCGTGCGCGAGCGCATGGGCATCGTCATCTACTGATCGGAGGTGAAGAATGATCAGGTCTCTCGATCTGAAGGAGCTCGGTAAGCGCATCGAGGCAATCGATCTCCTTCTGCTGACTCTGGTCGCCCATCGCATGCATCTTTCGCTCAATGTCGGGGCGTACAAGAAAGCGAATGGCGAAAACATCTACCGGCGCGACGCGGAGAATAAGAGGCTCGATATTGCCCGTTTTATCGCGGTCAATGGCGGTCTCGACGACAACTTCGCACACGCGCTGCTTTACTCGATCATCAACGAATCGTGCAAGCGGCAAATGGTCCAGCTTCAGGACAAAGATTTCCAGCTCCCCGACTTCAAGAACGAGGGGGAGGCGCTGGAGAATCTGAGACAGAATCTACTCAAGCTGACCAAGGCGGTCGCTGACTCCTACGACGACTCGTACGACAGGCGCTCGTTTGCGATCAAGTCGTACCGGAAGTTCGAAGAGGAATGCATTCGCGGAGCGATCGCGGATACACACGACCGGTCGCTTGCGATCGATCTCGGGTGCGCCACGGGAATGCAGTCGATCCGACTTACGGGCAAGTTCTCGCAAGTGATCGGCTACGAACTGAGTCCGGACATGGTGCGGATCGCGCGCAAGAAGATCACGCCAGACCTCGCGGACCGGCTGAGCTTCGAAGAGCGTGATCTGGAGCAAGGCATTCCGCTGCCGGACGAATCTGTCTCGTTCGTCTTGATGAATCTCGGCACCGCGAGCGACATTCGCGACATCCAGAAGCTCATCGGGGAAATCTCCCGCGTCCTGAAGAGGGGCGGGCGGTACCTGATGTCCTTCTACAATAAGGATGCGCTCGTTTATAAGTGGGATTTCCTCCCATGGCCGGACGGGCTCGCCGCCGAGATAAATGAGGTGCCCTCATTTTCCTGGTTCCCCTCGTGTCTCGACGTGCATGTCGGAAACGACATCTACACCGTCCACGCCAAAAGCTACTCGACTGAAGAAGTCGAGAATATGCTTGGGCGTACGCTTGCGTCCGGTCTCAACATCGCCACCTTCCCCACCGTCAGCGCATTGCTCCCGAACCAGTTGTTCGACAATGGTAACGAGAAGGCGCAGGAGGCGGTGGACGAGCTGGATCGGCAACTGAGCACCTTGACAAACGGCGCATACATCGTCGCGACAGGCGGAAAGACCTGAAGCAACGAGCGCTTAAATGAGACCCCCGTCTTCTTCGACGGGGGTCTCGATCTTTTAAAAATGTGAGGCCCGCGCGGACACGAGCCTCAGTCATATTGTCCGATTCAAGCGCAATGGGTAAGTATGTCCCTGATGTGTTTGCGAACCGTCGAATCGATGAATTGAACGACAGACCTATGTCCTTCCACGGTGTTCGCGTCGTAGGGATCCGCGACGTCTTCGGCGTTCCCCGTGAGCTCCCCGAAGAGCCTGATCTTGCCGGAGAGTGATGGAAACGCGGTGTACAGTTTTTCGAGCACCTTCCTGTCCATCGCGTAGATAACCGATGCCTCGGTGGCGATTTCGAACGTCATCGGGGTCGAGAGCTTGTCCCTGGGCCATTCGAGCCCGAACTCCTCGAGCACGGGAGCTGCCAGCGGCCAAACCTCGCCATACAGCATCAGATTTGAATGCGCCGACACTGGCTCTCCCGGCATGCCTTGTATCCCGCGCGATTCTACGACGTAGTCATTCCCGTCGGGTAGCTTCGCCAGTTCACGTGCTATGCACAGGGTCGCAAGCACGGAACGCTCGATGTTCCCTTTGCAGACAGTTACTATCAGCTTCTTCATCCTGACCTCCTCAAGGTTGCTCACAGGGTTATACCAATGAGCGGGTTCTGTGTGCAAGCAGTTTAAAAAAGAGACCCGCGCGTACGCGGGGCTCCAAGTTGTCACCATGCCTTCTCCGGTTCGGTGATGAAGAGCGCTTCGTTCTTCGGGTCATCAGGGTGCGGCTTTCCGTTGTGCATTATTGTGCACCCGTCTATGGGCATCACGAAATCCGGGCCGGAACCCTTCGCGATCAACGTCCCTTTCTCCACATGCTTCAAGTTCTCGAAGACACCCTCCATCGAATAGCTCTCGTCGGGGAGGATGATACTTGCGACAACACGGAATTCCCTGAAGCGACCGGCCTGGACGGTCGTTCCAGGAAGCATACCGAGGTTTTGCAGCAGCGCTTCTGCGCACGCAGAAGCACATTTTCCGGCCTGCTCGACGTCGTGCTGCCCTGCCTCGATGCCGATGGCCTTCGTCTTCTCGCTATCCCCGTAGAAAGCAGGGGCGGGTTTGCCCCGCTGCACCCTGTCGATGTTGCTGATCACGATCTCGATCGGGAATCCACGGACGAGTTCGGCGTGGAACATGGGTCCGAGCGAAATGATCATCGGCGGGGCATCCTGACTCGTGCTGTGGATGTCGAGTCCGACATCGAACTTCTTCCAGATCGGCAGAAGCTCGCGCGAACGACGGACTTCCGAAGCGGGGTCGTTATCGCGTGTCGGAGTGTCGGCAGGAAGTCTGTTCATGTCCACGGACACAAATCGCTTGGATTCGAGCGCAGCCTGTAGATTGTTAACGACGAGATAGACCTCCCCCCTCAGGAGATTCACCGGAAGCTTCAGTGTATTCAGCAAGTAGTCGACGGCGGCGAGCCCTGAGGGTTCGTTGCCATGGCTGCAGACCGTGACGCCCACAATCGGTCCCGCGCGACCTGAAGAGATGCGCATAACTCCGGGTACCCCGTCGCACACGGATATGCTCATCAGACCGAGGATCTCGCTGGCGGTCTTGTGTCCGGATTCGGTGCTGTCCATAGGTTTTCCTTTCGTATTTCTCGCATTAGCATGCCACACGATATGTTCTTGGTCGAGAGTCACGAAGTGAACGAGATCGTTTCGACAAGAAACTCCTCCAGGGTCTCGTGATCGAGAGAGATCCCGGACCCGACTTCATCCGGAAGCGTATACATGCCGTTCGCGATCTTGAACGCGGGCAACGCGATGTCCCTTTTGAGATATTGGTCTGGCGGTGTGATGTCGGAGGCGTGCGTAAATCCAGGCAACGCATAAAAGGCGACATTCATTGTTTTGCCCACGCCTGTCTCAAGACGACCGCCGCCGAAAAGTCCTATACCCGCCTCTACGCACATGTCGTGAATACGCTTTGAAGCGCGAAAGCTGCCAATGCGCGCGGGTTTTATGTTGATCATCGAGCACGCTCTGAGTTCGATGGAGCGCTTGCATGATGCTTCATCGACGACTGACTCGTCGAGACATACAGGAGTAGCCTCGTTGAGTACCCGGTGGCTTTCCAGGTCTTCGGCTGCAAACGGCTGTTCGATAAATGTGAGATTAAATTCCTGCAGTGACTGAAGGAGAGGAAGATCGCTCGGCGCATATGCGGCGTTGGCATCGGCGCCAAGCTCGATGGTCGGATGTGCCGCACGCGCGGCCTCTAGAAGTTCCCGGTCGCTGCCCGGTTTTATTTTTATCTTTATGCGGGTGATGCCATCGTCGACGTATCGCTTCATCTCCGTCAGCATACCCTCAATTCCCCCCTGAAGTCCGATACTCTCTCCTGCCAGAACGGTCTTCCGGTTCGCTCCGAAATATGTTGCGAGTGAGATCTTCTCTTGTTTCGCGAGTAGGTCAGTGTATGCAGCTTCAATGGCAAATGTCGTGATCGGAAAATCTTTCTCCAGTGTGTTGAGAATGTCATCGGAATCGGTGACCTCCGTACCTATAAGCTCGGACAATTTTTGAGAAAGCATGCGTACCCCGTCCGTTACGACCTCACGTTCGGAAAGCGGCTCGTACAAGAGTGAGGATTCTCCATATCCAACATAACCGCTATCGGTCTTGAGGCAAACGATAAGCGCGGGTCGAATGCGAATCGTGCCGAAACTCGTCTCGAACGGCGTACATGGAATCGCGATATGAAAAAGTGTGGCTTCGGTAATACGCATAAATAATGTGGTGATTGTATCGTGTATAGAAACGGGGTGCGATGCCAGGCACCGCACCCCGTCGAAGGTTCAAGTGAACCGATAGAGAAGCTTCTCAACGACAGCATCCTCGCCGCCCCGTTGGAATTCGCGGAGCATGCACTCCGCGGGAGAGGAACCGGACGCGATCCTCTCTACGAGTGGCTCGAGGTACTGTTCTTCGTCCCGTCCACGCTTGAGCAAGCCGTGCTTGGCGAGTGCGACGATCTCGGAAGCGAGTTCCGCGATCGATACGCCGTCGACATGCGACTTGAACGGCGCAGTCTCGGCAGAGTTCGCCACCTTTGCCCAGAAGCTATAAGGCTTCCGGGAAAGGTAGGTCGCGACCTCAGCGAGGTTCTCGGTGATGCCCGTCGCTAGAGCGATGGACACCATCTCCGTGCCAGGTACCGGCGAGGCCGACGAGCGGTTCTCGATCAGCACCTTCGCGATGTTCCGCGCCATGAACGGGTCAAGCGTCTCCGACCCAGCGTGGTACGCGTCCAAGAGTCCTCGCAGGTCCACCCCTTCCTTCCAGAAGAGGCGCAGACGCGCGTGACCCATGTAGGTCCAGTCGGACTGCGCGACATGCGTGAAGTTCGGGACCACGGACTCGCCGGGAGTGCCGTCGAGCTGCTCGCTCTGCCAGCCGCCCTTCGGAGACTCACTCAGGAACGACATAAAGGTCGGGTGTTCTGGTATGTAGACGAGTCCGCTCGTCTTGGTACCAACCAGGAACATGGGACCGGAGTCCCAAAGCAGCCGCAGATAATCGTGCCACGACCGCACTTCCTGTTCAGGAATGGCGACCTTGCGGCTGTCATCCTTGAATCTCCCTTCCCACGGAACCTGATCGCGCCATGCCTTCGGACGCACGGTGAGCAGACCGGATACTTCTTGTTTCAACTCCGGATCGTTCCGGAACAGGAAAAGAAAGATGCCGGCGAGCCTGTGCATGGTCGAGAGCACGAGCGGAGCGAGCGAGACGGGGACGTCGATGACCTCCTGGATAGCAGCGATGTTCACGAGCATCCGGTGCTGCCAGCCCCGCACGCGGATCGCGTAGTCGTAGGCGGTGCGCGGTGTCCGGTAGCGGTAATACTCGCGCTCGGAATTGCCGAGCCGAGGACTGATGCCGCTTCCGAGCAGACCAACACCACGCTTCGCGAGTTCGCGTCCGATGAATGAGCGCAAGGCCGTGGTCTGGCGCTCGAGTTCGTAGATGGATTCGACCGGGCACGGGGCGATCTCAATGGTGGGCCCCGTGTCGGTCGAGATCATCTGCATGGGCTTCATGGCGGCAGAAGGGACCTTCCGCGAAACGGCGAAGTCGCCGTCTGCGGTCCATCCCTGCCGTGCCAATTGCTTCCAGAGGTCGACGAAGACTTCCGGGAGCACCGGAATGCCATGACGAACATGCACCGCCGGCATTTCCTGTTCAAGACTGATGAGCATGCCGCTTAGTGCTCCTGTTGCACGTGGTTCGGAGAGATCGGATGCGTTTGATCAGCTCGGGCAGGACTTCCTTTTTGGGGAGCCTGATCCGGCAGTACGAATCATCCCAATCACTGTTGGTCTTTGCGAACGCCGAGCCGGGCTCGACGGTAACAGCTATCGATGCGAAGGTCTGCACCACGTCTCCGTCATCGAGATGAACGGAGACGATCGAGGTCTGCGGATGCGTGGGGAGGATATTGAAGCCCTGTTCCCGCAGAACGGGAACAAGGACCGACTTCGACTCGCCCACAAGCGTACGTACGCCGCGTATGAAGTCGACATCCTCGAGCGTCGCGTATGCAAGCTCGGCGGAATGCAGTGTCGGTTCGAACGGGACATCGAGGTGGCGGTAGCTACCTGCGATGCCCGACGACAAGAACATGTATCCCACGCGTGCCGCAGCGAGGCCGAGCGCTTTCGAGAACGACCGCAAGACAGCTATGTTGCCGAATGTCGGCACCAGATGCGCTGCTGAGCACGCGTCGTCGACGAAATCGCCGTAGGCCTCATCCACGATGAGCAGTGTCCCGCACTTTTCCGCGGTCGCCGCAATAGTGGCAATCACGTCGAGCGGCACAAGAGCGCCGGTCGGGTTGTTGGGGTTGTCGATGTAGACGACAGAAGCTCCCTGTCGTATTGCCGCCTTGATCTCTGCGACCGGAAACTCGTAGGCTGCACCGCGAAAAGACATCGGTCGATACTGACCTCCCGCAGCAACAAACTCCGAAGGAATCTCGTTGAACTGCGGGCCCACACCGACCATGACGGTCGGACTAATGAATTTGTGGATGAGCCGCTCCGCGAGATTGAAGCTGCCGTGTCCAAAGAACACCGGGGCGTCTTCCTTCTTGATTCCGAAACGCTCGTAGAGTTTCCGGGCAAGACGATCATGGAAGAGATCGAAATAGCCGACGAGCGATGCGACATCGAACGAGCGGTGCGCATCGATCGCCTTTGCCGACATGCCCCACTGACTTGAACCGATGGCGCAGTCGACGACCGGAAGATCGGGATTCAGATGAACGGTTGATCCGAGATACGAGTCCCGAACGTAACCGAGAACGGCGTCTCTAATGTTGGACATTGTGATACCTCTCCTGACGGGGTTCGGGTTTCTCTATATGGTTTAGTTCAAGGAACAATGGGTTTTTTGCATATACAAAAAACCGCCCTCACAGTACGAAGGAAATTCGTACGGTAAGGGCGGGTTTCCGCGGTGCCACCTTACTTTGCCTGAAAATAATTTGAGGCCTTGTACCGACTCCGCCGAAGCGACATCGGTTACCCTGGTTACGGAGGGGACCGAATCTCCACTGACGCAGAGATCTCCTTGCCACGTGGCGAGCCGGGCCCAATCCCTCGGCTACTTGCGAGGGACCCGGATCAGAGGATTTTGGCTGGTCTGATGGTACACAGGCACCCCGCGCATGTCAAGCATTCGCTGAGAGATGTTGATATTTCATACCCCGACATATTACGGGGTGGTGCACTTACTTGTTGAGCTTACTTAGAAATGTCCCTCGAGCGGCGCTCGAGGGACATTGATCTCGTTCAGGAGGTCATCCGGCAGATCGTCTTCAAATTCTTGCCGACCTGCTGCGGCAACATGTTCCCCACAACGTTGTTGAGGATTGTCGCGATGCCGCGCGGAGCTTCGAAAGGATCGATGTAGGCGACCATTCCCTTCGCGCAATACTGGATGCTCGCATGCCGCATACGATGCCCGAAAGACGCACTAAGCATGTCCTCGAAGCCCGATCGGTTATACCAGTGCGAAATGAAAAATTCGCCCTCGTATCCATTGCGCGACACAACACGCAGAGCACCGGGCTCGATTGTCGCCTTCGTCCGAATGATTGGCTCGAGAAACAGTCGGAGCATTTGCTTGTCGCTTATCCCGAGCTCCCCGCAAATCACAATCCGATCCATTGATGGGATATATGCTCCGTTGTTGATTCTACACCACCTAAGCTCGAAGTCCGTCCCGAGAAATGTTTGATTCTCGAGATACTCAGTCATGCCGTCGCGCGGATATCCGTGTGCTGGGGAGGCATTGACCAGAGCTTCGACGTGATACACACCGATGACGACGCGACGAGGCATCTGCGGGATTCTCGATCCGATCTCTGCCACGTCGCCAGGTAGCGCGACGACCTCCGAAGCCGGCACGTACTTGGAGAGATGCGTTTCCATCGCATGCCGTACCATTTTCTCCGACAGATCGTTGAAGTAGATCTTCTTCGGCCGCACATCTTTCACCTCGAACGTGTCGCACACGACTCGCGGATCTCGACAACCCACGGCACCTCCCAGCGTGACCACGTCGTGAAGAGGGTACCGTCGGCTCAGGTAGTCCTCGCAGAGTCCCATCACAAGGGCGAGTTCACCCTGGTTATCGTTCGTCATGTCGGCAGACTCATACTTGCCGGACTGACGGTCCCAAAATTTACGCTGTCCCTCAATGGTGAATGGCGTGGGGGCGCATATGTCTTGGTACACAGTCATTGTCGAATCTCCAAGTTCAAGAACAAAGGACGGTCTGTTGCCAGACCACTCTACTCTGATAATGCAATACCTGATCCGAAAGGCAAGTGAAAGCAAGTAGAGAGCCCTAAAGACCAGGCAGGCATTGACACGCCAAGTGGATGTGCTATAATGGTAATTGGACCCCCAAGCTCTCTTGCTGGAGAGCCTTGGGAGTGGCGCGGTTAATCCGCAGCCAAAAAAGACAGCGCAACGACGCGCTCAGGGCGGACTTTTCTTTGCGAATCAAAGAAAAGTCCGCCCTTCCGCTTTTGTATACCGCACGCTCCCCTATTCTTCCGCCGCTCGTCCGAAGCGCATGAGGCGCTTCGCGAAAGCCCCGCCCGTGCGGGCGATGCGTATGTGCAGCTTGCGCTCGCGCTTGAGCTGACGCTCTACTTCTTCTTTCACGTCGTCGATCGCGCCGTTGATGCTCGCCGAGTGATTCGTCGCGCGGATGCGGTACGAGCCGGGAGCGATAATTTGCATTTCCGCAAACCACACGTACTCCCCGTGGCGCTGCCCGCCCGCGTCTCTGCCGAGCTCCACTTCGCATCGAGCAGTGAGCGCATCGTCTCCCAAGAGTTTCTCGACGTGAGCGAGTCTGCTCGCCAAGTATTCGGAAGTCTCCGGCGTCATCTCATATCCTGTCGTTTTAATCCGCGTATCCATGAGCACCATTGTACCATCACCATGGTACTATTTGTACGTCAGTCCACGAGGATATGAGGAATTGGCGGAAAAAAATAATTCTTAGCAGTGGTGTCGCGCTCATACTCGCTGGAGCGACGAGCACCCACGCGCTCACAAACGAAGAGATACTCGCTCAGCTCCAGGTGCTCTATCAGGCGGTGGCAGCGGTGCAGGCACAGATCCAGCAGCTCTCCCCTACGCCGTCGGAAAGCGCCTCCGCCCCCGCAGCGCTCGCGAGCGCCTCATGCACGCGCATTGCGACGAACCTTGCTTTCGGCATGCGAGATGGTGCAAGCGGAGGTGCCGTATCGCTCTTGCAGCAATTCTTGAAAGCTGCGGGCGATTACGCCTACCCGGAAATCACCGGATACTTCGGGGTCGCCACACAATCCGCGCTGCAGCGCTATCAGGCGCGCTCCGGCATCGTCGCTTCCGGATCGCCGAGGACGACCGGATACGGGGTCGCCGGTCCGCGCACGCGCGAGCGCATCCAAGCGGATTCGTGCGGCTCCGCGAGCTCACCCGCTCCCGCACTCCCCGCCCCCACGCTTCCGGTGATTCTTCCCATCGTATCCTCCGCTGATGCATGCACCGTCAACGGCGCGACCGTTAAAAACGGTGCTTCCATCCAGCTCTACTCCACCGCCACCGCGCCGCTCGGGCTGAGCTGCTCGGCGTTCGTGGCGACGCGTACCTGCATCGACGGCACGCTCTCGGGGACCGATGTCCACCGATACGCTTCGTGCGCGAGCATGAGCGTGAAATCGTGCACGGCTGGCAGCCTCACGCTCGCGCACAACGAATCGCGCACCCTATATGATCGGGCGTCGGTCTCATCCGGCGATACCTGCAGCGCGCATTCACAGGTCCGCACATGCACCGACGGCACGCTCTCCGGCATTTCATCGTTCACGATCGCGGCGTGCGAGGGACCGCGTGCCTGCGTCCTCGACGGAGCGACCGTCGCCGACGGGCAATCAAAAGATTTTTATTTTCTCCAAAATATTCCATCGACCGAGCTCTGCTCCGCCTACGCCGCTTCGCGCTCATGCACGAACGGCGTCCTCGCGGGAAGCTCCGCATACAAATACGCCTCGTGTACTCCCGTCTCAGCCACATCGTGCTCGGTCGACAATATAGTCCTCCCGACCGCGAGCTCAAGCGTATTCTATTCGGCGGCGACGGCACCCGCCGGGAAAAGCTGCGCCTCGATCTCACAGACCCGTTCGTGTACGAGCGGCGCGCTTTCGGGGAGCGCCTCATACAATCGCGCGTCATGCATCGACACGCTTTCCTGCACGCTCGATGGCACCACCGTCGCCCACGCATCATCGAGCATCTTTTATAGCGCGCCTTCGGTCGCCTACGGCAGCGTTTGCTCCTCCGTCTCGCAGACCCGCACCTGCACCAATAGCGCGCTTTCGGGAAGCGACACCTACGCATACGCGCGCTGCTCTGTCGCTATCCCCTCATCGTGCGTCCTCGACGGGACGACGATCGCCTCCGGCGCGAGCGCGACCTTTTACTCTGCGCGTACCGTCGCGGCGGGAAGCCTCTGCTCGAGTGTCGCGCAGGTGCGCGCGTGCTCCGACGGCGCCTTGGGTGGCGACGCGGCGTACGCGTACACCTCGTGCTCGGTCAATCCCTGAGCAAAATCTCAAAAGTCTTTTTTCGCCCGCGATGCCCGGAGACCATCTGCACTGATTGTATCCGAACGCGGAAATGGCGCGCGAGGAGCGCGCGCACGCGCTCGTTCGCCTCACCACGCTCCGCCCTCTCGCGGACGCGTATCGCAAACACATTCGGCTTCACCTTTTCGAGACTCTCTCGCCTCGCAGCAGGGGTCACGATCGCGCGCACTTTCATCGCATCTATCATACCTCTTCGCGCCGAGCAAGGTAGACTGATGGGATGCGCGACGCCGCAATCCATGGCATACTCCGACCGGGAATGCACCAGACCCCATAGGAGGTCGACATGGCGTATGAAATCGCCAAACGTTACGCAGGGGGTGTCATCATCGCCATCCCGGTCAATAAGCTGTCGGATCGCTCGCCGCACTCGGATGAAGTCAACGAAGGGCACGGCGAAGGCGGCGGGTTGAATGCGAATTATCGGACCGCCGACGCGCTCTGCATGCTCTCGAATGCACTCGGGCATGCCGGCATCCGCTACCACGAGCACTTCTACTTCAAGACCGGCGGCGGAAATAGCATGCAGGTCGAGTTTCGCGACGAGACGGTGGCGCGCTCCGCGCAGTCGGTTCTCGACCGGATCATGTACCGCGCAGCCGCGTAACCGTTTCCGAAAATAGAGACGGGAGGGAAATTCTGAAAAAATGCCGCGCGGCTCATCGCCGCGCGTTTTTCATTGCGGACGACCCATGCCAGATATTACACAATGTTTCAATCGTCTTTGAGGTGTCTGACACCTATTTCACAAAAACCCCCGTGCGCGGCAATGGCGCACGGGGGTTCATTCTCGAGCCTGTCTGGTCTGGTTCCTTCGGAAAGCCCTAAGGCTCTCAGAACCGGGGCACGCGTGGTTCGGTAACGAAACCGAGCGCCTCCTCGAGGGAGACGAAGACCCGGTCGGGGAGCTCGGGGTATCCCCATGCGTCAGCCATGCCGTGGAAGGCGAGCATCGCCTCCCTTCGGCTTATTTCATTGAATGCGTCCCTGTCCCAGCCGGGGCTCTCCTTCCAAGTGTTGTACTCATAGTACCGAACATCGGGGGAATTGGAACCCGCCGCATCCGGCGGTGTTACGAGAATCACGGGGTTGTAGCTCCTGCTGGCCCGGATTATGCGGTATCCGGTCGGCGTGTCGTCGGCGGTATTCATGGCGCTCCTCCTCGCGCTTGAGCTTCCGAGAGCCTAACACGTTTCTGCTGGGGAAGGAAAACGCGCGTCGTTTTCCCGACTCGGGTCAGACTCACAAAGTTTGTCTGCTTCGTCTGGCTGATAAGTTCAGAACTCACCCCAACAACCGGGAATGTGGATTTCGTAAATCCGTTAGAAAAGAAACGAGGCGGGATCGTTCTCCCGCCTCGATAACGTTTTTGTCGTTAGACGCACAGCGTCTACGTGACCCTTTTCGACCATGCATCTTGTTTTCCAACGCCGAACGAAACATGCCCTTTCGTGAATCCGAGATCCTGGAACCAGGGTAGGATCCGCATTAGAGCTGGCATCTCGTCGGTCGGGAGAACGACTCGCTCCACGCCCTGTTCGCGCGCTTCCCGCATGACCGAGCGGATTAGAGACGCGAGCGCTTCCGCCGCATTTGCGCGCGGTGAATGTGCAAGCGTCCGGATAACGAGCGATTCGTCTCTAAGCGAGACCCGAGCAACGCCGTGGACGTCTCCGTCCACGACGAACACACGAATCTCGTGCCCTTTCTCGCGAATGAACTCGCTCGTTCGATGCGGGATCCGCTCGCGGAGCAGCATGCACACGCTGTAGTGCTCACCCGGCTGCATGCTGCGAACCTCCTTATGATAGAGATCCGCATGCACCATCGTGCCGATGCCGAAATCGGTGCATAGTTCGTCGAGTAGCGCCCCATTGCGGTGCACATTGAAGATATGCACGCGCGGAATGCCCGACTCGCACGCCGAGATCGCCAGACGGAGCGTAGCCTCTCCTTCCGACGTCACGATGGCCTTCTCCGAAAGCAGACGTCGCGCCTCAACAACCGGCACGGCGTCAAGCTGAACGCCCTTCGACGTGATACGATCAGTGCCGGAGAGCAAACAGAGCTTGATCGCGGATCTCTCCGCGCACAGGCTCACGAGCTTGTCCTCGCCCTTCACACGGACATACTCGATACCCCCTGGCACGCGCTCGTCCCAAAATGCAGTGCGCTCGTCTTCGACGAGGCACACCTGCACTCCGAGAGAGGCGAGAAGTTCGGCGTCCTGGAGAAACATCCCCAAGTCGTCGATCTGGAAGGGACCGATGCGCGATGGTGCGATGACTACCGTCTTTCCGAGGAGACGCGCCGTGCTGCGGAGCGTTTCCCGGCATTCGCTGTTCCTTCTCATCGATCTCTCCCATTATGCGGCGGTGCAGCAAAAGATGCGGGCAAGCCGCTCGTACGTATCGGCGACATCGTCCTTGAAGTACTTCGCCTCCATGTACTCATCCGGCTTGTGCGCCTGCTCGATCGAACCAAGCCCGCAGATGACACACAGACAGCCTGAGCGATTCAGAATGCCGCCTTCTGTGTTGAATGACGTGGAAGTGGCGCGGGTCCCGAACAGTCCTTCAAGGCGCTGCACGATGGGTGCGTCATCCGGCGTCTCGAACGGCGGCGTCGGCGCCCTCACAAGTTGGATCTCGACGTCGATGCCGTTGACGCGACCATCGGGCGAGACATGCTTGCGGATCGCCTGCACGATCTCGTCCACGTCCTGCCCCGGCAGGGGTCTGACGTCGAGCTCGATCGTACACTCCTTCGCGATGACGTTCTTCGCCGCTCCCGGTCCCGTGCTGATGACACCGATATTGAGGGTGGCGAACGGCACCGCAAAGCGCCTGTCGCGAACCTGCGCGAGACCGTCGCGCAGCTCGTTGAGACGAATAAGCACTTCGGGCAACGCGAGCATGACGGCGTTTTTCCCCTTATGCGGCTCAGAGCTGTGCCCTTCCTGCCCGCGAAGCAACACCTTGAGATAGATGTAACCCTTGTGCAGAATGAACGGCACGAGATTCGTCGGCTCGCCGATCACGATGTTCTCCGCAATCGGATCGCGATGCTCGACGAGCCGCCGCACGCCCACGCACCCCACCTCCTCATCGCTCGTAAAGACGAGAGCGAAGGGGCGGGTGAGTTCACGAGCGGGAATGCGCATGCCGATTTCCATCGCAAGTCCGATGAAGCCCTTCATATCGCATGCACCGCGCCCATAGAAGCGGTTGTCGCGCTCCACAAACTTGAGCGGATCGCTCGCCCACTCACTTTCTTTGTAGGGCACCGTATCGAGATGCCCTGAGAATGCGAGTACGGGCTTACCATCGCCGCCCTTTACGGCGACGATGTTCACCTTCTCGACACCCTTGATGCGGTAGACGTGCTGGTCGATGCGAAAGCCTGCATCAGCAAGCACGTTGCTGACGAAATCCGCGATCGGGCGGGAGGACACATCGCTGACCGACCGTTGACCGATCAGGCGACGCGTGAGCTCCAATCTATCCATAGCTGCCATGACGACTCTCCTTGTATGGCGGTGGATTTTCAATGGTCTATTTACGGCCGAAGCCGTCTACGATCACACTATGCCCAAAAGAGGAAGTGGTCAAAGGCAGCCCGAGCTAGTGCAAGATCTTTCTCCTGGATCGTATGCGGGCAGCATAGGCAGGAAGACAGAGATTCCCGGGCGCTCCAATACTACGCTTCGACGAAAGGTTGTGCGCGAGGTCGACGTTTGTCGCCACCATACCCGCAGCTTTTTGGTATGCGTCTCGAAATGGCATTCCAGCGGTCATCACCATATCGTTCGCGATATCCGCGGTGAACATGCCGGGATTGAGGGCTGCGCGGATACGATCCTTGTCGGGCGTAAGATGCCGAAGGACGATGCCGACCACCGCAAGCGTATCAGAGACGAGCTGTGTGCTCTCGAAAAGCGGCTTCTTGATGAGCTGGAGGTCGCGGTTGTATCCTGAAATAAGGTTCCGCGACAGCTCCTTAACGGCGACCTGATTGCCGAGCAGTATCGCCGCAGCTCCGCGCGCGATCTCGAGCGGATCGAGATTTTTCTTGTGCGGCATGATGCTCGAGCCCGTCGTGATTACTTCGTCGGCAGAAAAATAACCAAACTCCTGCGAGGTGAAGATGAGCATGTCGTTGGCAAAGCGCGAGAGCGTTACCGATACCTGCGAGAGCCCCTCGAGGAAAGCGCTTTCGAATTTGCCGCGCGACGTTTGGCAGTACAGCGAGTTCATCTGTATAGACTCGAAGCCGAGCTCACGCGTCGTGAATGCGCGATCGACCGATATCGCCGTCCCGAATCCAGCTGCAGAACCGAGCGGATTCTTGTCGATGTGGTCTGAAATGGACGCCAGGAAAGTTTCGTCATCGAGCAGACTCTCGACATAGCTCGCGAAGTAGTGCCCGACACTCGTGAGCATCGCCTGTTGTGTGTGCGAGTAGCCCGGCATAGGTAGCTTTTCGTATCGCTTCGCTTGCGCAAGGAAAAGGTCGGCAAGCTCCAGGCAGTGCGAACGAATTGCGGAAAGCGCGTGCTTCATGTAAAGACGCACCGCGACGAGGACCTGGTCGTTGCGGCTGCGACCAGTGTGGACTTTCTTGCCAGTATCACCCAATTCTCTCACAAGGAAATTCTCGATCACCGTATGACAATCTTCGTCCGCGATCGTGATCTGGACTTTCCCTGCCACGACATCGCGGCTGAACGCGGCGAGTGCCTTCTCGATCTTACGCGACTCCGCATCAGAGAGAATGCCGATCTTTTTGAGACCGCGTGCATGCACGAGGGTCGCTTCAATGTCAAAAGGAAAAAGGAGCATGTCGAACACGTGATCCGTCCCGGCGGTGTATCGTTCGACAAGCGGATTAGTCTTTTTCTTATTGGAACTATTCCAGAGTTTTGTCATATGACGGAGACAGTGCGTTATAGAGTGACGGGGAGCGCAACGGATCGCGCTCCCTCGTCTTTGATCGGGCAATCACCCATCAGGATGCATTTGAGCCATCCGGAGCGGGTCCGCTTTCTTTCTTGCCAGTCCAGACAGCCTTGCATTCCGCAAAGGTCATGCCCACTTCCTTGTCGAAGATGTGCGGGTTGCGGGTTGGCTTCTGCACCTGTCCGCTTTCGGTCCGCACCACAGGCATCTTGCTTTCAGCCATGGGACCTCCGTGGGATCTCTCAACACGGCGTTCTATACACCACCGCGCCTTTCATACGGTACCTTCTTAGGCTGTCTTGTCAACGCGCACCTGATCATAGGCGCGTGCAAGCGCCGCCTTGGCGAGAATATCCGTCGAATCAAGAAGCGGGAGTCCGACATCCTTTTGCGATATAGCGAGCGGTAATTCGGTACAACCAAGCACTGCAGCTTCGGCGCCTTCGTACTCGTACCGCTGTATTATCGCGGCAAGCAGCTTGATTTCTTCCGCACCCTGTTGACCTGCCATGACCCGATGAATGACAGTATTGAAAATACGCTGATCGGTCTCCGTGGCACCGAGGACGCGAACTCCGCGGGATGAGAGCGCTGCCTCGTATAAACCGTATTTCTTCGTACTCTCCGACGAGAGGAGTCCCACGGTCTTGTACCCCTTGTCGACGACCGTATCCGCGACCGCATCGATAATGCTTACTATCGGCACTCGGATCGCATTTTGCATCTCTGCATAAAATGCGTGCACCGTATTACACGCGATGACAATAAAATCACTCCCCGCCCCTTCCAGAATGCGCACCGCTTTCACGAGCTGCTCCCGAACCGCATCTGGGTTGGCAAATCCGGTCTCGTCGAAGCCGAAGAGCGGAAGATTATACAAGTGCATCGCCGGGAAGTCCGCATCCTGCTCCGCGCCGTAGGCATGCTGCGCAATGTCGACCAATTTTCGATAAAAATCAGCGCTTGCTGCCGGACCCATTCCGCCAAGTATGCCGATGCTCTGTGACGGAGCCTCTTTTCGCATCATGCGCGTGAGTGTACGCGATGCCATTTGAAAAAACAACGGCACCTCGTGAGGTGCCGTTGATTTCGTTGAGATCTTGACTTACTCGAGGTACTGCCATCGTCCATCGATATCGTGCGTGATGACGCGCAGATCGAGATCCGGCATCGCTTTTTCCACGAGACGAATCAACCCCCTCTGTTCTGAAACATAGAATTCCGGAACGACGTTGACCACGCTCGCGAACCCCATCTCTCGCTTGTGCCAGGTAAGCCCAAGGTCGTAAAGGAGGCACAGCGGTCGTCCATTGCGCGATATAAGCGGATATCCCGAACAGTGCAGAGCGCCACTTGAGATTCGAGGTCGCTGCCGCTTTGGCAGGCGATCGAGTACCCCAAGCGCCGCGTGAGCATGCGATAGCATCGCGGATTCGACCGCGAGATGCGTCGGCTCAGGTCGCGGATCAAACTCGATCCGCTCGAGATCACGCTCGCGCTCATGCACATCCATACCAGAGTGGACATCGTCGACAAAGAGCATGCGCGCATCGTCTTTGTGTGCAAGCTCAGCCATCACCTTCCACCCTGCCAAAGACCAGGCGGTCGGACCTTTCGCTTCGTAGTAATGCCCGGCTTCCCACAAGACAGGGGCGACCGTGCTTCTAGCGAGACCAAGAGAGTCCACGCCTATCGTTTGCGTATCCATTTTCATTTGATTTCCCCTTCAGAGGCACCGCGCCATTTTTCTGAATTACAGTATTCCCCATCGCTTTGGGAGTGTCAAAGACGCTTGGTAAACTTCAGGGGACACTTTTCGGGTAGATACATCTGATCTTCGAACGTTTCTCAATACGGAAAAAGTGGTGGTGTCATGCATATAAATCGAAACCGCCTTGCGGGGCGGTTTCAAAATCTTCGGTTTCGTGCTTTCGCAGCCAAACTCTGACGTTTTGATTTATAGGACGACCCAGATGCCATCCGCCGCAAAAAGGGCAAGGATACGGCATGTAAATTACACCCAGACTACGCGCATGTCTCGCGGCCGCCTCTTCGTCAGAATGTCTGACTTTTGACTCGCACGAACGTCGACGTTGATGACGTTTGCTTGCCATAGGACCTCCAAAAGAACATGGGGGGCAACGATACCAATAAACCCCAACAAATGCTATCGGCTCGGTACGCTTGAATTAGTGCGAACCGAATTCGGCGCCGCGAGAAAACGCAGGAGAGTTGTGCAGGTTTGTGCAGGTTAAACCTGCACAAGAAAAAACCACCGAAACCGATTTAGTCTCTTGTTTGGTGCGGCGAGAAGGAGTTGAGCCTTCAGCCTTTCCCACATCAGAGGAACGCTCCACCATTGAGCTATCGCCGCAAAAAGAAAAGCCACCCGAAACAACCACAAACAAGTGCGGCTAATACGGGCGGCTATCTAATGCGTGTATAGCTCTTTGTCATGTTTGCTCATTATATAACAGGACAATATCGAGATCAAAGCAATGCGAGTGCCTTCGGGTGGAATCGAACCACCATCTCGCCCGTTTCGGAGGTACGCTCTACCGTTGAGCTACGAAGGCATGGAAAAAGCCACCAATAATAGCCGCTCACGGCGGCTTTCTCAGCGGCTATCTAAACCTTCGATTCATCGCCTTGAGTATAGCGCAAAGTAAAGTTGGGTAAAGCGTGATGGACTCCTTGCATAAAAAAGCCGAAAAACACCCTAGTGTAACTGCCCGAGGTGCGAAGCCGACCGTGCGCGCACGCACAAACACTCCCTAAAAAGAAAAGCTCCCCGACGGCATGTCCGTCGGGGGCTTTGGCGGGCATTCGAGCCAGCTTCAGTAGAGGCCGAGCTCGTGCGCGAGGTTGAGTTCAGAGAGCTCCTCGTACTTGTCCCGAATCGGCTTCCAGTAGTAGATGTTGGGTCGCCGCTCCAGAAACCGCATGAGGATTTTCCCGCGAACATCGCGGAACGTGTGGTCCGGCACGTGTTGGTACTCCTGCCGGATTGCCGCCCGTTGCCGCGCATACTCGCTCTTGTCGACACCGAACGCGGTCACGAGGTCGATGTCAGCGATGAGTTGCTCGTCCGGGTCTTTGGGCACCTTGTCGTGCTTGGTCGCCATGATGAGACCCATGATCCGATCGAGGTCGTCGTCACCGAGAATGACGCAGCCACCTTTGGTGTACATGGGATCGCTGGTCGAGTAGGTGGTCAGCTCCTTGTTGGCAAACTCCGCGCTCGCGGCCTCGTTGTCGACGCCCTTGCTCTGATCCACTTCGTAGATGATGTCGTGGAAGAACAGGGCGAACTCGATCAGGTGTGGCCGCAAGGCGTAGGGCTTGAATTCGTCAAAGACCTTGAGGCACGCTTGGATGTGCTCCCACGTGTGGTATTTCCGATGCGGCTCCGCGTACCTGTCCTCCATCTGAAAGACGAAGAGCGCTTCGCCGGTGCCTTTGTCGCCGGTAATGCTCTGCCACAGCGCAACGAAGCGCTGGCGGCAGTAGTCCTCCGCCGCACTCGGCGGTCGATTGATATTCGGCATCGCACATTCCTCCGTTGCGAATGAATCCGGTCAATACTATGCCACGAAGTCGCGTTTCCTACAAGAGTTCTGAAAGGTATGACCCGAGTCCCAAATTTCAGACACGGATTCTAGCGGACATTATTCGCTAGTATCATCTTCATATGAAGAAATACAGGATCGCGCCCGAAGTGCGCG
>CAIOKC010000019.1 GCA_903858755.1 uncultured bacterium
CGCGTAAATCGACCGGCGAGGTCCGACAAGCGCCCCCGTGGGGGGCGCTTGTCTTATGTGCGGCGCACCAGATTCATGCGCCGAAGTAGCCCGGCGGTGGCCACGTATGCAGCAGCATCGCGAGGAGAATATAGAATACGAGATGGATCGCGTACGCGTATACAAACCCTTCCCGCACGCGCACGATCAGGTACGGAAACACGAGCGTCGACAGGAGCGCTCCCACGGTCATGATGAGCGCATACGGAGGCGGAGCGTCGCTCAAGGCGTAGAGCAGCACATGGGCTCCGCCGAAGCAGACGCCATAGCCGATGAGCACTTTTTTGAACGAACCGAGCCGGAAGTGGAGCGCCAAGATCAAAGCCGCTGTCAGAATCTGCTGCACCAAGATATCGACAGACTTCGGAAGAAAATACCACGGCGTCGAAAGGAGGAGATCCGAGTACGGCGCCATCTGCGGTCCTTGCAATACCGGCAAAAGAGAAAGCGCGTAGAGCAATCCCCACACCACCGCAGAACATGCAAGACTCACTCCCCCATACCACCAGAGGCGGGAGCCTCCGTCGGACCATGCGCGGAACAGATCTAGAAAGAAAAGAAAGCTGATCACCGCCCAGACAAGAAAGTAGCAAGCGATGGCGACGGGAGCGGCATTGTAGCTCAGGTGGTACCCGAATGCGGGAAGCGCGACGTAGTAGCCCATCGTGGCAAGCATCCACAGACCGGCGATGCGCAGGAGGACGCGGTAGAGAGGGGCGTGCAAATTGTCGTGCCAACTGACGAAACGATCCATCCCGCAATAATACACTTCTCCCCTCACTGCGCGCCAAGCCAAAGAACCCGGCGACCCAGATGGTAGTATGTATCCATGAGCACAAGTGGCGCATACGCGCGATTGATCGCTTTTGCCGTCATCATTCTCGCGATCGTCTTTGCGCAAGGCGCCGATTGTCCGTCTCAGCGACAAGGCGCCGCGTTTTCGCAGACGGCGAGCGTCGGTGGAGTCTTCGCACAAGCGGGCTCCGACGATCCCTACGCCGCCGACTATATCGCCTACGACGACGAGTGGTGTCCGCCGTTTGCCGAAGGAGACGTGGGCGGAGGCGAGGTATTCTACGAAGGCTACGCAGGCTCCGACGAACCCACGTACGAGGAATACACATGGTACGACGAATACGTCATGCCGTCCTATATCTCCTCCGTCTCATACACGCCCGCGCAAGGCACGTATACAAGCATCGTCCCGATCGGCACCGGAGTCGGCGCGCAGACCGCACCGACCATCGTCATGCCGTCTGTATCTGCGGGATCTCCGCAGATACGCTTCGATGTCGTCCCGCTCGGCGTGCCTGTCGGGGGAGCGCAGCAGACCTACAAAGCTCAGCCCGAGCGCACGCACACGGTCGCTCCCGTATTGATCGTCCCAGCTCCGGTGAGTACCCCGCTGCCCTCCTGCTCTCTCTACGCGACTCCCTCGACCGTCGGCAGCGGCAACGTCGTTTTCCGATGGGGCTCATCGAATGCGGTGCTCGCCGTACTCTCGGACGTCGGTGCCGTCCCGCTACAGAGTTCGTACTATCCGATTTATCTCCCGTATGGATCGCGCTCCTACACACTCACGGTGCAGGATTCGCTCGGCAGAAGCGCACACTGTTCCACGTACGTGCAGGTAGTGAGCGCGCCCTCCATTGTGTATCAAAATCCGTGGTGTTCTATCGTGGTCGAGCCGGCAAGCGCATACGAAGGAGACGGCGTTGTGCTTTCCTGGGCTTCGACGCACGCGACCGGCGCTTCTCTTGCGGAGTTTGGCTCCGTCGGCACTGTCGGCACATACTCGCTCTCCGCAGGAAGCAGTAGAGCATACACCATGACCGTCTATGGTCCCGGCGGCAGCAGCTCGTGCGACGCGTACCTCTCGGTATCGAAAAGACCGACGCCTGCTCCGAGCACTCCGAAAGCGCCGACGTGTTCCCTGACCGCCGATTCCGCGACCATATTCACGGGCGCATCGACGACACTGCGATGGAGTACCTCGCGAGCAGAAAGCGCGACGCTTTCAGGACTCGGCACGGTCAAGACGACTGGTTCGATCATGGTCTCCCCAAGCGCATCTCAAAAGTACACACTGACCGTGAAGGGATCGGGCGGCTCGAGCGAGTGCGGCGTCACCGTCTCCGTCAAGCCCGCTTCTTCGTGCACGGTCACCTGCGGCGGCATTACCTACGAATGCGCGCCCGTCGGGACGCCGGTCGGCGTACAATGCCCCGCGGAATCTTCGAGCGGAGGGCTGTGGAGCTGGTTCAAAGGGCTCTTCCGCTAGCTGCCAAACACATCCCGACCCGCATCCCAGAATTCGGGATGAGCGTGTTTCGTTTTCATGTAGTACCACCACTCAACCCCCCACAGATAGTGCGCACCAAAACGCGTCGCGCGACCATACTCGACGATCTCCCAGAATTTCTTGATATCCATACGCGAAAGCTGCTCGTTGAGCGACACATCGCCGATCGAAGCGGCGAGCCATGGCTCGAGAGAGAGCTCGCTCACGATAGCCGGTCGCGCGCCGAAGAAGAGCCGCATCGCATTGACCTTGATGCGGTAGTATGTGGCGGGAAGCACGGTACGGAATGCCCCGAATCTCTCATTCCAAAAGTAGAGGTACACGCTCGTGCCAAAGACATCGCCCGAGCGGTACGCACCCGCCCATGTCCCGAGATTTCCGCTATCGGTGATCAGTATCGGTCGCGTATCGAGGGATCGCACGAGCGCGATTTCTTCTCTGAGGAAATCCTCGTCGAGGGCGCCGCATTGGTCATCGGCAAATACGGAAAGGTACGGCTCGTTCTCGACTTGCCACAAAGCAAGAGCCGGCTCGTCTGCATATCGCCCGACGACGGCGCGGATGTACGCACGAATCTCATCTTTTTGATCTTCCCACGAAAGCTTCTCCGCCCACGAAGGTACGTGGCACTCCGGCCAGCGCGGCACGCGGCGACCGATCGCGAGGATCACGTCCGCATCGCGCGCTTCTGCCTCGTGCATCTGGTAGTCGAGATCGCCCCACGAGTATACGCTGCGCTCCTCTTCCACGGCGTCCCAATACACCGGGATGCGGATGCGCCTGACGCCGAGATCGTCGAGCATCGCTCCGTATACTTCTTTCCAATCCAAGCCGAGCTCTTCCGCGTAGCGCGCGCTAAAGGTCATGCCGTATTCGATTGATTGCGGCTCCGCTCGATATGAGAGCGCGAGCGCCGCGAGCGCGAGCGCGATCAAGGCACCTCCAACCCATTTCAATATACGAATCATAGAAGGTCTGCGTGCGTGAGGTAGACGAGCGCGACGCCGAGCGCCACGAGCGCGACGCCGAGCCCCGTCTGCCATCCGCCATGACCGCGCGGCATGCCATTCTCCTCGAGTGCCGGCATGCGCTTTGCAAAAAGAAGCGCGAAGATGAAGAGGAAGACGAATTGGAGACCCGCGAGCGCATTCACGACCGACACGCTCCCCAGTGAGATCGCGTACGCGGTGAGAATGCTCGCCCCGCCGCCGATCACCTTATTGCCGACGACAAGGGCTTTTCCTTTCGACGAAGCGTTTCTCCCTCCGTAGAATATCGCATTGCGCCACGAAGGGACGACGAGGAAAGAAAACGCGACGAAGACGCCCATGAAGCGCGTCCAGAAGAATCCATCGAGAAACGGTACGCCAAAAAACACAAGCTTCGCGACGAACACGCTCAGACCGAAAAGAAATCCGGAGAGAAGCACTCGACCAAGCGCGCGGCGCGAGAAATGAAAGCGGGAAATAAGCGCGGTCCCCGCAGCAAGCAGCATGACGGGCGGAATGACAGACGGGCGGATGTCTCCTTCTATAAGAAACCCGGCGAGAAAGAGCGTTGTGATCGTCGATACTGCGCCCACGACCGGCGCAACGTCGGAAGCGCGCGCAATCCGAAGAGAGCTGTAGAGGAAAAAAAGGGCGCCGGCAAAGGCGACCGCATAGAGGACGGAGAGGCGAAGCGTATCTGCGCTCGGGAGAGAGACGAGTCCGAATGGCGCGATGACGACGACGAAGCCGGAGAGGATGCTGATGACGAAGGTGTACACGATCGGGCGTCCGATGTGCGCGACACGGACGACGATGTGCTTATCGACGAGGACGGTCATCGCAAAAAGAAATTGCGCGAAAACCGCAAGCGAGAGCCAGAGAGGCATTCCTCTATTCTACCAGCGCATTTTTCTCGATGATCTCTTTATACACGTATGCCGAGGGGCGTATCTTTCTCTCGAGCGTATCGTAATCCACCGCCACCAAGCCGAAGCGCTTCTCGAAACCGTGCGCCCACTCGTAGTTGTCGAGAAGCGACCAATACATGTAGCCGCGCACATCGGCACCGCGCTCCATCGCGGAATACATACAGCGGACAAGTCGTTTGATGTAGTCTGCCCGGATTCTGTCCGAGGCGTCGGCGACTCCCGCCTCGCTCACCCAGAGCGGCAATCCGTACCGCCTGAGCATGAGGAGCGACTCGCAGAGCCCTTCGGGATAGACATCCCATCCCATGTCGGTCTTCTCGTATGCCCGCGTGTCTCCGAATTTCTTGTGCAGGTAATAATTGACGCCGATCGCATCGCACTTCTTGAACACCCGCTTGAGGAAACTGTGCGTCCAATGCCAGTTCATGAGAGAGGCAAGGAGCTGATTGAAAGGATTCCAATTCGAATGAAAAAGGATGACTTGGTGGACAAGACCGACTTCGACTCCGAAACCCGCCGCCTTCATCGCGTCGTATGCGGCATTGTGCGCACGGACGAGCTGAGATACCACCTTGAAGTACCGAGGCACATTGCGCACACTCGTTTCCTGCGCGCGGAAGCGGCGATGCCCCGGGATCGACTGCAAAAAATCGAGCCCCGGCCATTTTCTAAAAGGCGGCCAGCTCCCCCGCCGCCAGCCATTCGAGGCGAAAACGAGCGGTTCGTTCATGGTCGCGAAGTGGCGGCAGTCGTTGCCAAGCTTTCGCGTCACATACGCGCAGTAGCGCGCGAATATCTCGGGGGCGTCGGGGTGCTCGAACCCCCCTTTGTCCGCAAACCACTGCGGCAAGGTGAAGTGCCAAAGCGTGATGAACGGCTTCAGGCCGCGCGCGCGGAGTGCCGCGAGGACCGCGCGATAGTGCTCTATCTCTTTTTCGTCAAACCTTCCTTCTTCCGGCTCGATGCGCGCCCACTCGATCGAGAATCGATGGCAGTTGTGCCCGAGAGAAGCGGCGATATCAAAATCGGCTTCGTACCTGTGGTAGTGATCGCACGCTCTCCCAGCGCGCGGGACGAACCCCTCGCGTGCTGCGCGCGCCCAGTCGCAATTCTCGATTCCTCCCTCGACCTGGTACGCTGCGGTCGCAGCACCCCAAAGGAATCCTTCGGGGAATTTCTTCTCGGACATTCGAAAAGTATACCCCGTGCGGCGCGTCCTGATCCGCTGCGGCGCGTGTATAGCCACCATGAAGAAGCCGCCCCTTCGGGGCGGCTTCTTACGAGACCATGGAAGATGGTTATTTCATGTGCGCCGAGACGAGCTTCGTCATCTCAAACATCGTAACCTCGCTCTTGCCGCCGAAAATGGGCTTGAGCTTGGCATCCGACATGATATTGCGCTTGTTCTGAGGATTCTGAAGACCGTTCTTCTTGATGTACTCCCAGAGCTTCTTCACGACCTGACCGCGCGCCATAGGACCCTTACCCACGACCGCCTCGAGATCCGCGGAGAGACCAAGCGGCTTCAACAATGCAGGATTGGCTTTTCTAACCATAGATATGTGATTACTAGTATGGGGATAAGTATACACAGGTACCTGCGGAGCGCGACCCCTCCTGTGTATAGCCCCACAATGCAGTCAAAAGGGCAAAAGAGCGCACCCCGCCCTTGTATAAAGGGCGGGGTGCCTCACTACTTCAAACCGAGCATTACATCATCCCTCCCGAACTGCACTCTCTGCAGGTCTTCTTGTGCGAGACAAGCATATAGACGGCAGAAAGACCGACGAGGACATAGACGAGCCACTCGACCGACGGCCACGAGCCGAGGATCATATTGACCACGTTCCAATCCCCCCCGAGAAACCCTCCCAAGCCGACCAGACCCCAGTTCAACGCACCGACAACCACGAGAACCCAGCTAACCATGTGCACGCTTTTCATGAAAATGGAGATAGTATTGGCTTATAAATCGACCATGCGGTACTGACCACGTAAGTATGGCGCGTCCACGAAAATGCGCGAATGGGTTATCCACCGCCTCCTAAAGAGCGGCTAGAGCGCGGGAACATCGCCGCCCTCGCGCTTCGCCTTCTCCGCCTCGTAGATACGCTCCCGGAGCGAGGTCGTGGAGAAGCTGTGCCCGCGCGAGTTGAAGTACATCTCTATCGGCAAGTCCTTGCCCGTATAGTCCTTCCCCTGCCAATCCGCCCCGATGATGCGGATATCGGGCTTGATCTCGACCAGAAGGTCGTAGAGCTCCTGCTCGCTGTTGTATATGCGGATCTCGTCGATGTATTTGATGCTCTCGAGAATGATCTTCCGCTCCTCGAGCGACATGATCGGCTTATTCTTCTTCTTGCCGCGGTAATCCGAAGGCGTCGCCGACGGATCCTCCTGCAACCCGACGATGAGGTAGTCGCACACCGTCTTCGCCTCCTTGAAGACGAGCATGTGCCCTGCGTGGCACAGATCGAAGGCGCCGAAGGTTATTCCCACCTTTTTACCATCCTGCATAGTGCCGCCAGCATAGCATGGGAATGCTAAAATGCGCGGCATGAAAGCTACGCTGAAGCATATATGCTTCGATTTGGATAAGACTCTCACCGCGAGCCGCTCGCCTATGGAGCCAGCTCATCAAGAGACATTCGACCGCCTATGCGCGCAGAAAGATGTCGTCGTCGTGACTGGCGGCACGCTTGCTCAGATCAGAGAGCAAATCACGCCTCGATTCGACGGGCGGTATATCGCTCTCGCGCAAAGCGGCAACCAAGCGGTCGATGCAAATGGCGAAGAACTCTGGTACGAACCTTTGACCGATGAGCAGATCCGAGTCATAGACGCATCTATAGAGACACTGAAAAAACACTTCGACCTGAGGGTGAGAGATGAGGGCGACCTCGTCGAGAATCGAGGGGCGCTTATCAGCTACAGCGTCATCGGCTTCCATGAAGCTATCGACAAAAAATACGCTTTCGATCCGGGCGATGCAAGGCGGTCTGCGGCTCTTGCCGCACTACCGGAAGAGGTGCGGAAACTGAGAGACGCTGGTATCGAGGTTGTCCCCGCCGGTACGACAACGTACAGTTTTTATGCGTACGGCAAGCACAAAGGGCACAATGTCGCGCGGCTGATCGAGAAGAAGGGCTGGAAAGAAGAAGAGTGCCTCTACATCGGCGATGCACTCTTCCCCGGCGGCAATGACGAGACGGTGATCGGCGTCATCCCGACGTATGCGGTCCAGAACCCTGAAGAAACATTTCGCTACATCGAAGAAAATCTGGTATCCTAGCCACTCATGTCCGCTCCCGCGCTCAAAATCACCGGTCTCAAGAAGACCTACAGGAATGGCGTCGTCGCTTTGAAAGGTGTATCGCTCGAGGTGTCGGAGGGTGATTTCTTCGCGCTCCTCGGACCAAACGGCGCGGGCAAGACAAGTATCATCGGTATCACGACAGGTCTTGTGAATAAGACGAGTGGAAGCATCTCCGTATTCGGACACGATATCGATGCCGAGACTGAGCTCGCGAAGATGCAGATAGGATTGGTCGGGCAGGAGGTCAATTTCAATCCGTTTGAGAAAACGCTCAATATCGTGGTGAACCAGGCAGGCTACTACGGCATCCCGCGCTCGGTCGCAATCCCGCGCGCAGAAAAGCTCCTCACCGAGCTTGGGTTGGGAGAAAAAATGGGAGAGAATGCGATGACGCTCTCGGGTGGCATGAAGCGCCGCCTCATGATCGCGCGCGCGCTCGTCAATGAGCCGCGCTTCCTCATCCTCGACGAGCCGACCGCGGGCGTCGATGTGGAGCTTCGCCGCGGCATGTGGGACTACCTTACGAGCTTGAGCAAGAAAGGTCTCACCATCCTTCTCACCACACACTACCTCGAAGAGGCCGAGCAGCTCTGCAAGCACGTCGCGATTATCAACAAGGGCGAGATCGTCGCAAGCGGCACCATGGAGGAAGTCATCGCAAAGCATCATAGTGGGAGCGGAGCAAAAGACCCCTCGACTGGACTCGGGGCAGGCGGCTACCGAGGCGGTAAGCTTGAAGAAGTGTTCCTCAAACTCACCAGCGAAAAATAGTATGGATACCTTCGGACTGTGGATCAGCTTTTACACGATGCTGCGCAAGGACATCGTCCGCATGTTCCGCATTTGGGTGCAGACATTTCTCCCGAGCGTCGTCACCTCATGCCTCTACTTCCTCATCTTCGGTACCGTCCTCGGCTCGCGCATCGGAGAGATGCAAGGCGTGGATTACATGCTTTTCGTCGTTCCCGGGCTCGTCATGCTCGCGATTGTGACCAATGCATACTCGAATACCTCATTCACCTTCTTCCAATCGAAGTTCTTCTTCCGCGGGATCGACGAGATCCTTGTCTCCCCCACCCCTCCGTGGCTGCTTATCGCGGGATTCATCTCGGGCGGCGTCGTGCGCGGCATCCTCGTCGGCACTATCGTGCTTCTGATATCCGCTTTCTTCACAAGTCTGCACCTTGCGATACACAGCGTCTTTATTATCTTCGGCTTTGCCGTCTTGACCGCGCTCGTCTTCTCGCTCGCCGGGCTGGTCAATGGCGTGTATGCGAAGTCGATCGACGGCATCAACCTCGTGCCCACGTTCGTCCTCACGCCGCTCGTCTACCTCGGCGGCGTCTTCTACTCCATCCACTCGCTTCCCGTGTGGGCGCAGGGATTTACGTACATAAATCCGATCTTCTATCTCATCAACGGATTCCGCTACGGATTCCTCGGCATCGCCGATATTCCAATCTGGATTTCTCTCGCCGTGCTCGGCGGTATGATCGCCGCTCTCATCGCCATCAATTGGTACTTGATTCGCACGGGACTCGGGCTGAAGCAGTAAGGACAAAAGAATCCCCGCCGCGGACGCGTCCGCGGCGGGGTATTTTTCAAGAAGAAAGTTTCCAGAGTCTGCCGTGAGTCGGCGAATTGTCGACATCGAGCTTCGCGCTCTCCACCACCATCCGCCTCGCCGCGTATGCTCCCGGGCTCACCTCGGCGAGGATGCCGAGCGCCGCCAAGATTGCATTCGTCGGATCCAAGACCGTCATGAGCGGCACATTGGATGGCATCCGCAGCGACGACCACACGTCGTCGGGAAACTCCTTGACCGATGCGGAGACCGCGATCACGGGGGTATGGGTTTCCGCCGCAAAGACGGGTCCCGCGCCGTTTGAGCGTCCGACGTAGGTGATCAGCACTTTCGATCCTGGCTTCGCGAGAATATAGCGCAAGACCGAGAGACAGCGTTCGGGCTTCTTGTGCACGGACCCCGTCTCGACCTCCAGCAAGACCGCCGGTCCGGCGATGTGCTTCATCGCCTTCGAGAAAGGTCCGATGGGATCGGATTCGGATGCACGCCACAAGACGATAGTCGGCTTGTTTTTCGCGAGATGTGCGAAGGCATACGTCCGGCGCGCGACATGCTCATAGAGCTCCCTCACCTGCCACACGGGCGCTCCATCGCGGTAGCGCTGTTTGTCGAGGTGCTTGCCTGCTTCGTCGAGGAGGCGCCACGAATCATTGTCGACGACGTCGGCGACCAACAGAGTGCCTTTGTCGTCGAACCCGAATTCGATCTTGAGATCGCAGAGAGTGCATCCCTGCAACGCCCACGCCTTTTCGAGAACCAGGAAGACGCGGCGCACCAGCGCTTCCATTTCTCTGAACGGATGATTGCCGTCTCCCGCATGCGTACCGTAGACAGCCCGCGCCGGTATGTTGACAGGGGGATTGTCCGATCCTTGCGGCATATCGGGTCGGCAGACACCGACGCCCGCGGACGTAAAGCCCGTGATGAGCGGATCATCCTTCTCAAGGCTGACGCCACCGAATGCCTTGCCCGAGGTCTTCAGGAAGAATTCGACCACGAGCGCTTCGAAGCGCGTACCCGCTTTGATCTCGGGATTGCGCTTCACATACGAGCCGAGCGCGATGCGCCGCGCGACGACTTCGTAGGGAAGCATCGTACAGAGCCTCGCGCGGAACGTATCCGCAGCGACCCTGCCGATAAACGCGGTCGGGATGCCGCATGCCTCGAGCAATTCGAAGACATTGGAAGTGGTCTTGGTGGCGAACACTCCCTTGCCCTCAAACACATCGTGCTTCGCGCCGTCGCCGGCGGTGATGTCGTCTTTCGAGACGACATCGGCAGTGCCGTCGCCGAGCGCATACACCTGCTTCGTCTTGCCCTCCGTGGTCAGCGGACGCGCGGAGTGAACGGGATTCGTCATGAGCCTATCCTTTCTCCTCTATACCCCCAATGGGGTCTCCGCCGCCACTATGCCGCCAGCACCGATGCGTGTCAAAGCACGGTCCCTATCGTTCCAAGTCGACCCATCGGTATTTCAAACCGTTCGACTCGTGCGCCTCCTCAGACACAATCTTCGTGAAATCATGCTCGTATGGGGGGAAGAATGAATCCCCTTCAGCTTCCGCATCGATGAGAGTGAGGTAGAGTTTGTCGGTGAAAGGGAGCGCTGCTCCGTATATCTGCGCGCCGCCGATGACGAAAATCTCTTCCTGATCCACTCGTTTCCCTTTTTCAATCGCTTCTTCGATCGATCCAACTGCGACCACATCAGTCTGCATATTAGTGGTTTCGTAAACCCCTAATATTCGCTTGGGATCGTGAGTGACCACGATATTTGTGCGCTCCGGCAGAGGTTTTTTGGTATACCCAAGAATCGACTCGAAGGTCTTCCGACCCATAATCACAGGATGCCCGCGCGTGATCTCCCTAAATCGCTTCAGATCCTCCGGGATGTGCCATAGGAGCTTGTTTTCTTTGCCCAAAACTCGCCCCTTCCCGATAGCCGCGATTGCGCTCACAAGGGGCTTTTTCATCGCCTGAATATACCACACCCCGTTTCCCCCATTAGTGCAATGTCGCGAGAAGTTCGAAGGGATATAATGACCGTCCATGCAAAAGTACGAAGTCGAGGTGAAGGCGCTGCTCGGAAGCCCAGAGCGGGCGGACGAGGTGAGAAACGCGATGATGAAAGCTGATCCTTCCTGCGCTCTTGCTTCCAAGAACAAACAGCTCAATCACTATTTCGAAGGCGGCACGCTTGCAAAGCTTGCGGAAGTCGCGCGAGCGCACCTCTCACCCGAAGCAACGGCGAAGCTCGACGATTTTGCGGCACGCGCGCAGAAATTCTCCGTGCGCTCGCGCGACAAAGACGGCGAGGTATTTCTTGTCGTGAAAGCCTCGATGGGCGACGATTCGAGTGAAAATGGCGTTGCGCGCATGGAATTCGAAGAGAAGGTCTCACTGACGCTCGACGAGCTCGACGCACTCGTGCTTTCCGCCGGCTTCACATGCCAAGCGAAGTGGTCGCGCGAACGCGAAGAGTATGTGTGCCGCGGCACCAACATAACGCTCGACAAGAATGCCGGATACGGCTGGCTTGCGGAATTTGAGCGCGTCGTCGACAGCGAAGCGGAGCTCGCTTCAGCGCGCGCGGATATCGATGCCCGTATGCGAGAGCTCGGCGTCGAGGAGCTGCCGCAAGACAAGCTCGAGCGGATGTTTGCTTTTTACAATGCGCACTGGTCCGAGTACTACGGGACTGACAAAATCTTTACCATTGAATGACCGCATATATTGCTACCGAATGACACCTATGTTTCTCTCCGACACCGACATCAAGAAAGCGATACAAAAAGGCGATATCACCCTCAAGCCCTTTAGCGATTCGCGTCTCCAGCCCGCAAGCTACGACATCCTGCTCGGCAATAAATTCGTCATCAACGACGAGCACGCGACCCACGTCGTCGATCCTTCGCGCAAGATGTATGCGAAGACGCGCGAGGTCGTCATGAAAGACGGCGCGGAGTTCGTCCTCCACCCAGGCATCTCCGTACTCGGCACTTCGAAAGAATTCTTCGGCTCCGATCACTACCTCATCCAGGTCGGCGGCAAATCCTCGCTCGCCCGCGTCGGGCTCATGATCCACAATACCGCGGGCATCATCAATCCGGGGCATTTCCTCCATATCACCTTCGAGATGACCAACCAGAGCAACGTCCCCATCATCCTCCGCCCGGGGATGGAAATCGCGCAAATCACCTTCTCGATGCTCTCATCGCCGCCGCGGCAGAATTACAAGACGGTCGGAAGGTACGCAAAAGACAATTGGAAACATTTCACGGAAAAAGCGAGAAAGCCCGCTCGTCCGGCAGGCAAGAAAAGAAAAACCCGATAGACCCGTATGCAGCACCCCGAAGAGCAGTACCTCGATCTCTTGAAGCAAGTGCTCGAGCACGGGGAAGAGCAGGTAGACAAAGGCACCGGCGTAAAGACCTACAGCAGATTCGGCGCGCAAATTCGCTTCGACATTTCCCAAGGATTCCCCCTCCTCACGACGAAGAAAGTGTATTGGAAGGGCGTCGTGCATGAGCTCTATTGGTTTATGTCGGGTCAGAGCAATATCAAGTACCTCGTCGACAACGATGTGCACATCTGGGATGACTACCCCTACAAAATCTACGAGGAAAAGCACGCGGGCGAAATGTCGAAAGAAGATTTCATCGCGAAGATAAAAAGCGATGCCGATTTCGCGCGCGACCACGGCGAATTGCCGCATATCTATGGCGAATCATGGAGGCGCTGGATCGCGCGCGACGGTCGCGCCGTCGACCAGCTCGGGTGGGCGATCGAGGAGCTCCGCAAGGATCCCGATGCCCACAACACACTCGTGAGCTCGTGGAACCCCGAGTACATGTATTCGATGGCGCGCCCCGGAGAAGGCGCGCGCTTCCCTATCTGCCACAATATGTACCAGCTCAATATCAAAGACGGCAAGGTCTGCCTCCAGCTCTACCAGCGCAGCGCCGATATATTCCTCGGTGTCCCCTTCAATATCGCGAGCTACGCCCTCCTCGCCTGCATCATCGCGAAAATCCTCGGGCGGAGCCCCGGAGAATTCATCCACACCTTCGGCGACTTTCATATGTACGAGAATCACCGCGAACAAATCAAAGAGCAGCTCGCGCGCGCGCCGAAAGCGCTCCCCTCCGTCTCGTTCACGCACGATTTTGATTCACTCGAATCCTTCAAGCCGGAATACGTGCAGCTTGAAGGCTACGATCCGCATCCGCCCATCAAGGCGGAATTGACCGTCGCAGGGGGGTACAATAAGAAGCTTCACGGCGTATGATATAGCTTCGCCCCATACTTACCCGCTCACACATTCTTTATGGAACTATTTCCTCATATCAAAAGACAAGACACGGCTGTCTACCGGGCGATCACCGGCGAAGAAAAGCGGCAGGCAGAAGGGCTCGAGCTCATCCCTTCCGAGAATTACGTCTCGCGCGCAGTGCGCGAAGCAAATGCTTCTTCGCTCACGAATAAGTACTCCGAAGGGTATCCCGGCAGGCGCTACTACGGCGGTCAGGAGTACACCGATGCAGTGGAGACGATCGCGATCGAGCGCGCGAAGAAGCTCTTCGGTGCGACATTCGCCAATGTCCAGCCGCACGCGGGCGCGCCCGCCAATATCGGCATGTATTTCGGTCTGCTTGAGCCGGGCGATACCGTGCTCGGCATGGATCTCTCGCACGGCGGGCACCTCACGCACGGGCACCCTGTCACCTACCTCACCAAAATATTCCGATTCGTGCGCTACAAGATGAAGAATGTCGAGACGGGAGAGATCGACTACGATGAAATGCGTAAGGTCGCAAAAAAGGAGAAACCGAAGATTCTCCTCGCGGGATACTCCGCCTATCCGCGCGAGCTCGATTACGCCAAATTCGTGAAGATTGCGGAAGAAGTGGGGGCGTACTCGGTGATGGACGTCGCGCACATCGCGGGGCTGATCGCTGGCAAGGCGGTCAAGAATCCGTTCGATTACGGATTCGACGTCATGACGACGACGACGCACAAGACGCTGCGAGGACCGCGCGGCGGCATGATCCTCACGCGCGAGAATGCCGATATCGCGAAAAAGATGGACAAAGCGATATTCCCCGGTCTCCAGGGAGGTCCTCTCATGCACAACATCGCCGCAAAGGCGGTCTGCTTCGGCGAGGCGCTTTCTCCGAAATTCCGCGTGTATGCGAAGCAGATTCTCAAAAACGCGAAGGCGATGGAGAAGGTCTTTGCGAAGCATAGCGTGCGCATGATCGCCGGTGGCACCTCCAATCACCTCATTCTCGCCGATGTCTACGGCAGCCTCGGCATCAGCGGGAAAGACGCGGAGACGCTGCTCGACGAAGTCGGCATCACGCTCAACAAAAATTCGATCGCGGACGACACGCGCTCCCCGATGGATCCCTCCGGCATCCGCTTCGGCACGCCGGCGATCACGACGCGCGGATTCAAGGAGAAAGAATCAGCCCGTGTCGCCGAGATCATGGTAGAGACGCTCAAACACAAGACAGACAAAAAGCGGCACCGAGTGGCGCGTGAAGAAATCCGACGGCTTTGCAAGAAGTTCCCCATTCCCGCGTCGTTCGTGTAGAATTGATCTTCCATGTTTCTCGGCATTGACCTCGCGACCTTCATCCAGCTCATCGGGTATCCGGGCATGTTCGCGATCATCTTCGCGGAATCGGGCATCATTGTGGGCTTTTTTCTTCCCGGCGCTTCTCTCCTCTTCACGGCGGGGCTCCTCGCGTCGGTGGGAGTGTTCAATCCGTGGATACTGATCCCGCTCGTCACGATCGCGGCAATCCTCGGCGACAATGTCGGCTATTGGTTCGGCGCGAAAATAGGCATCAAGCTGTTTGTGCGACCGAATTCGCGCTTCTTCCGGCAAGAGCACGTCCGACGGGCTCAGCACTTCTATGAGCGACACGGGTGGTATGCGATCATCCTCGCCCGTTTCATCCCGATCATCCGCACCTTCGCCCCCATCGTCGCCGGTATCGGATCCATGAATTACAAACTCTTCGTCCTCTGCAATGTGGTCGGCGCGCTCGTGTGGGCGAGCGGCATCACCTCGCTCGCCTACTACCTCGGCGAGCGATTCCCGCTCATCGAGCACTACCTCACGCCCATTATTCTTGGCATCATCGCGATCACCACGATTCCTCTCATGTGGCAGACGTGGAAGAGTGCTCGGAGAGCCGCTTGAGTCGGGCGATACCGCCCCACAAGCCGCCACTATCGCCGAGTTCCGCCTTTTTTATGATCGGGCTATTCGCCTCGCCGCGTGATTTGTAGAGGGATTCTTGCGCGCGCGAAAACGGTATGGGGTTTACTCCAGTGATCATCGAGCCGCCGAGGACGATCATATCGGGCGACCACTCCTCGACGACGATGCGAAGTCCTTCGGCAAGAGTATCCGCGAGACCCTCTCGTATCTCGAGCGAATCGAGATCTCTCGGATCGACGCCGAATCTCTTCCTGATCGCTGTGCCCGATATGAGGTCTTCGAGCTCCTCGTCTCCTATCTTGATACCGGCGACACCGCCTGCGGCAGCGATCTCTCCGTCGACGATCAACGCTCCCCCGACTCCCGTCGAGACAGTGAGGTATGCGAGTCTCTTCGCTCCTTTTCCCGCTCCCGCGTACCCTTCGCCCATGCCGGCACACGCGGCATCATTGACGATATCTGCCGAGGCACCGAGCGCGTTCGAAAGTTCTCGCACGATATTGATCCCCTCCCATGCGCGCAGATTGCGCGCGTCCGAGATCACTCCTTCATCGCTCACCATCCCCGCTACGCATCCCGCGATGCGTCCGATCGCCTCTTTGCCCGCGCACTCGCGCGCAAGCGCGGCGAACATCGCGACACCTTCAGCCGGATCTTTCGGTGTGGGGACTTTCCGTGCGTCACCAAGCGCTTCGCCGGCAACCGCAGCGACACGCATATTGGTTCCGCCGATATCGCAAACGATTCGCATGGCATTAGTCGACGACCGGCAACCCGCCGAAATCGCTCTTTTGGATCTCCGCGTAATGTGTGTTTTTCATGAGCGCGGGCTTCCCTCCACGGTCGACGACATAGTATGCAAAGCCCTGCATCTTTTTCACCGGCTCGTAATCCGCATGTCCGGGCATCGAAGCCGAATCTTGCGTCCCTTCGACAGGACTATCATCCACCATCACGAGCCACGTCGAACCGGTATTCACCATGAGGTGCCCGAATCCGGGTGGCATATAGCTAGAGTCTCCCGCCTTGACGACGATTGCCTTAAATTCTTCGACAACGCCCGGATTCCCCATATCGACGAGCTTTTGCTGCAATACGACACCCTCGCCGTGGACAAACGTGTAGGTCTCGTCGAGGTTGCCGATGTGGTAGTGTCCGTAGGTCTTGATGTACTCGCCCCCCACGGTACCCGCCTCAAGGATGGTGACGTTGCGCTTCGCTGAGCCGCCGCGGATCATGTAGTAGTGGACTTCCGGACCGGATGCGCTTGGATCCATAAGGACCTCCTGCATTTTCTCGTGCGCACGCGACGCGTATGGGACGAACATGTCCTGTATTGTAGCACCTATGGTATTCTCCCTTCATGCAATGCCCCAAGGCAGTCGTATTCGATCTAGACAACACTCTCGCAGATCCTCACTGCCCTGTCTCAGAGGAAATGGCGGCACGCCTTGAGCGAGTAATCGCGCACATGCCCGTGGCGGTCATGTCTGCGGCAAGCCTCGAGCGAATTGAGCAAGATGTGGTCGCCCGCCTTAGGAAAACCGATCTTGCCCGACTCTCCCTCTTTGCCGCGAACGCCGCGCAAGCATACACATACAGGGATGGCGCGTGGCACGCGCAATACCGCCACGGATTTACAGACCAAGATCGCCCCGTGATCAAAAGTGTTCTTGAGGAAGTCGCAAAAGAGCTGGGTATCCTCGAGCATCGCGCTCCCTATGGAGCGCAATTCATCGACTACGAAGGATACTTGGCATTTACCGCGCTTGGCATCGATGCTCCTGTCGAAGAAAGAAGAAGGTGGGACCCAAACGGCGAGAAACGGAAGAAAATGCAATCACTCCTTCAAGAAAAACTCCCGGATGTAGATATTTTCATCGGCGGACTCACCACGATCGACATCACACCGAAAGGAATCAACAAATCGCACGGGGTCATGTGGTATGCACAGACCCTCGGTATTCTTCCGCAAGACATGCTCTACGTAGGCGACGCTCTGTACGAAGGCGGCAACGATGCGGCAGTACTCCCGACCGGGATTCAGACCCGCGCCACATCCGGTCCGAGCGAGACCCTCGCCATCATCGAAGACCTCCTCGCTGCGTGCTCATAGATCGCCTCCTCCGAAAAGGTCGGGGCACACTCCTGCACAGCTCAACTTGTTTATAAATACCTATAGGCATCTATAAACAAGTGCGACACATTGTACCGAGCGAGCATACACTCCGAGCAATCCACACTGCTGAGGGCGAGTGCGCGGGCATCTCGCAGCGACGTGCTATACAGGAATGCATGAGGGATGGGCTTGCGCGTATCCCTGTGCGGCTTCTTGCCGGCGGTTTTTTGTCTGCCGCCCTGTTTCTTGCCTCGCCTGCTCACGCGAATGCATCTTCCCTCCTCTGGGGCGTCGAGGATGGGGAGCCCGCGCACATCGAGATAGTGGATGGCGGGACGTACCAAATCACCTTCGGGCAATCCGCGCCGATCTCTCTCGCCACTTCTTTCGGACCTTCTCCATTCGGCAATCTGTACCGCATCGTCGAGACAGAAGAAGGGGTCGTCCGCGAATTGCTGACCACCGTGTACCCTCACCGGGAGGGCGGGGATGCGGAGTTTGCGTGGATCGAAGCCGGCTCATACGAGCTCGATATCCTGACTCCCGTCTTTCCTCCCCCGCCAGATCAGCAAGTATTCGATCGAGGCGCGCTCGGGCGTCTTGCGCTCACTCTCTTCGCTCGCACCGCGGAGGCAGCTATCATCCGCCCTCCCGAAGAAGAGCGCATTCGCGAGGTTATGCACTTCACGGTTGAAGAGACTTCGCAAGGATGCGCGGAGCAATGCTTTTCCAACGTCCTCTTTCTCCCCGGCATCGAATCAAGCCGCCTCTACCGCCCCGACTATAGCGGCGGGACGGAGAGGCTCTGGGAGCCGGGCAAGAATCAAGATGTCGAGGATCTTTTTCTGACATCCGACGGAGCAGGAATCCGCTCAGACGTGTATGCAAAAGAAGGCGACGTCGTGGATGAGCTGCCCATCGTGGGTAAAAATATCTACAAATCTTTCATCGCCGACATGAATGCGCTCAAATCGAGCGGGCACATCAGCGACTGGCAAGCGATCTCGTACGATTGGCGCTTGTCTCTAGACGACGTGCTTCGATACGGCAACGAGATCGATGGGCGCATCTACTATGCGGGAGATCTCCGCGCGACGAGCACGCCGTATATCATCCAAGAGGTCCGACGCCTCGCGGCGACCTCAAAAAGCGGGAGAGTGACCATCGTCGCCCATTCCAACGGCGGCTTGGTGGCAAAATACCTCACCGTCGTACTCGGAGACGAAGCGGATGACCTGATCGACAAAATGATATTCGTCGCGGTGCCACAGGTCGGGACGCCCATGGCGATCGCAGCGGGATTGCACGGCTACGACCAAGAAAATGCCTTCGGCCTGATCACCTCCGAATCGACAGCGCGGTCTTTCGCAAGCACTTCGCCGATGTTTTACCACCTACTTCCATCAGAAGCGTATCTCGATGCGGTGGACACCCCCGTCGTCTCGTTTGACGACGAACTACCCGATTGGGTGGATCGATACGGTGCGTCCGTATCCTCGCAATTATCGCTCGATCATTTTCTCACCGACGAATACGGCAGGATTGATTCTGCAGACGGAAATACCGACCAGCCCATCCGGCTTTCTCCCGATCTGCTTGCTGAGGCAAAAGCGATTCATGCAACCCTGGATTCGTGGCAGCAGCCTGCCGGGGTCGAGCTTATCCAGATCGCGGGATGGGGTGTGCCGAAGACGGTGAGCGGCGTAACGTATAAAAAGACAAGCAGTGGTGATGTCCAGCCAGAACCCGACTTCACCATTGATGGCGACGGGACGGTGGTGACTCCGAGTGCTTTGTGGACTAACAACTCAAGTAAAAAGAAGTACTGGTTAAATCTCCGCTCTTATAACACAGACCACCCTTTCCAAGTTTCCTTGGGTCTTAATCCACTTAAACATTCAAATATCCTTGAAGCTTCTAACCTAATAGCGTTTATCGTTGACGTACTCAAAGAAGATCAGAAGGAAATAAGCGAGTACGGCTACTTCTCGACCGTAGCGCCTCCTGCAGGGACTAACCGACTCAGATTCTCTCTTCACTCCCCTCTCACTCTCGACATATACGACGATTTTGGCAACCACACGGGCGTCTCGACGACCACGGGGCAGATCGAGGAGCAAATTCCCGGGACCTACTACGTCCAATTCGGAGACATCAAGTACATTTTCACGGATACGGGAAATCCGCTGCATATCGTGATGACAGGCTACGACGCCGGGGCGTTCACTTTCCAAATAGGACAACTTCTCGGAGACAGCACGGTCGCCAGCACCACATTCAGCAACGTGCCGACTTCTCCAAGTACAATCGCGTACTTCAATGTGTCCTCCGATGTCACGACCTCCTCAAATCTTTTTGTCGATAGCGACGGCGACGGCGCTTTCGACTCGGCATACGCTTCTTCGACTGGTCAGTTGATCGTGGAAGAAGAATCGTCCTCGAGCGGCTCTTCTGATGCTCCTGCTGCCAATGGTCCAGTCGCGGGCTCGATCGACGGTCAAGTGCTCGGCGCGTCGACCTCGGCGACCACTTCAGAAGCAGCGACGACCACAGCGATACCTGAATTCATGGATGTGGTAGCCATAAGCTCCTCATCTACCATCTCAGAAGCTATTTCCACCCCTCCACCAAAGAAAACGCCTCGAAAACCTAGCCCGTCAAAGGGTACTGATTTTCAAACAACTGTAGCAAGCTCGACTGGTGCAGCCCCTGCTCAACCCACAGAGCCTAACTTGTGGTCGCGCATGTTTCGCTGGATAATTAAGAAACTGAGTTTATGATCTCTAAACAAATATCCGTTCTGCTTTCTGGAATTATTTCGTTTTTTTTGATTACCTCAAACTGGATCGGAACATACAAACTCTGCGGAGCAAAAGAATATGGAAATTGCATGGACTTTCTCTATTCATTGATGTTGACACTTTCACCAATCATCGTATTTTTCCTTTTTGCTCTTCTTACTTATCTCAACCGGGACAACACTTACCGTTCTTGGTTCAAATTCGCCCGATGGTGGATTCCACTCTCCATGATCGCCATTTTCTTAGCGCCGGAATACAGCAACGATTGGGTACTCCCCATCGAAAAAGGCGTCGTCGCACTCTTCGCTTGCGGAGCCTTTGCGATCATCAGCACACTTATTGTTCTGTACTCGTTGTTCTCGAAGAAAACTACTTGAGACCCCCCTGTACTTATTATGATCGACCGATCAAGATAAGTACGTAGGGTGGAAAACAGCAACACATCACATCCCGAGCATGGCGAGGACGGGTTCGGCGAAGAAGAGGTAGTCGGCAAGGACGAAGAAGATGCACATGGTGCCGAGGAGCGTCCCCGCGACCGCCGCATGGCGGCGATGATGCCAGCGCAGCTCAAGACCCGTCTCCATGGTAAGCGCGACGATAATCAGGAGACCGATGAAGTAGTAGGCGTACCGCATCGATTCGCGCGGGAACGCAAGCAGGTACGCCCACCATGGCGTGTCTTTTTCCACGTCTTCTGCGAGCACTGCCGCGACGGCGGGCTCGGTCGTCGTAATCGCGTGCGGCGCCGATTCTTCTCGCTCGCCCGCCTCTTGCGCCGTGCCGAGGACTTGCGATTCCGGCTCCGCGCGCGCAATCGCAGGCGCGGTCGGCTCTGCGGGCACCGCCGCGCGTATCGGCTGTTGGGATTTCGCGCTCGCGGGCTTGCCGAAGACCTGCACCACAAACGTGGTCGCCCTGCCCTGGTACACTCCTTGCGCGGTCGCGATACCGATCTCCGTGAATTTCCCGTTCAAGAGATTCTCGCGATGGGTCGGCGAATTCATCCACGCGCGCTCCACGTCCATCGAATCCGTGAAATCGACAGCGAGATTCTCTCCCGCGTAATCATACGCATACTCCTGCTGCTCAAACCAATGCCATGGATCCAATCCCTCGGGCGATGTGTGCGCGAAGTATCCTTTTGCCGCCATGTCGTTGGCTTTCGCCTGCGCGACGGCGACAAGCACAGGATTGATCCGCACCATGTCGAGATTGTTGGAGACGCGATCGCCATTGGCGAGATCCACCAGCATGGAAGAGACCACCGCCGCGACCTGCGGCGACGAGAGCGCGAGTCGCTGCAGACTCGGCGCAAGAAAGACGAGGATGATAAGCCCCGCGAAAATGCCGATCGCAGTACCGCCCAGGAATTCGACGCGCCGCCGATCCGACGCGCGTCGCGGCAGCCACGTAAAAGACTTCCCCGCTTTCTTTCCGGTGCGGATTGATTTCCTCACCTCCCTATTGTCGCATACCCTCCGCACGACAAACCCCGTCCTGTGGACGGGGTTTGTACTTTTCTGCGCTTCCGAGATTTACGGGATCTGCGGCATCGGGAGATTGAGCGAGGGGCAGAAAATCATGTTGATCTTCCATGCGGTCGTCTTGCCGACCAAGCCCGTCGCTGTGTGATCCGTCGGAAGCCCGAAGGGCACCCACGGCGCAAGCACTTCCTGCCAATACTTGAGCTGGAATGTCTTCACCGCTTCGGTCGTGAGGGGTCCGAAGACTCCTGATACCGGGAGATTCGCTCCGACCTCGGTGTTGAGGAATCCTTGCAGTGCATTGACCTGCGCCGGATCGTTTGAGAGACCTTGCGCCATCGGCACTTCGGTGATGAGAGCGGAGCACTCAGCCGGAGTCGTTTCTCCTCCTCCCGGAGTAGTCGTTGTCGCGCCGACTGCAGATGCACCCAAGACCTGCCCTCCAGGGAGATTCGAGGTGAAAGCACCGAGCACCGCTCCGACAGTGCCGACAGTGCCCACGATCGGACCATTGCCGCTCGCGCCACTCGATGACGTCGTCTTGAATTCATTGATGCTTTTCACGGTGACGGTACGAGTGACTTGCGTCGCGGCATTTCCCGCGCTGTCGACAGCGTCGTACGTAATCACGTACGTACCAGCCAGCGAGTTTGCGTCTATCGACGCGCCTCCCTGCGTGACAGGGACGCTTCCGTCGACGATGTCGGATGCGGTCGCGCCCTCATCGGTATACGGCGCACTCAAGAGGTGGTCGATGGCAGCGCCGCCGTTCCTGGTGATGACAGGCGCGGTCGTATCGACGACGACGACTTCGCCCGTGCCGGTGCCGGTATTCGCTGCAACATCGCTTACCGAACACGTGATCGTGGTGGTACCAAGCGCGAATGTCTGACCGGAGGTCGCATCGCACGATACGGAGCCCGAGAGATCGCCGTCGACGATGTCGGATGCAGACACGGTGAAGCTCGCCGCCGCTCCTCCGGCGCCCGTCGCTTCAAGCGTCTGCGTCGCTGGAGCAACGCTCACTGTGGGCGGCGTCGTGTCTTGCACCGTCACCGTGAACGAAGCGTATGCGGTATTTGGGATGGCATCGCTCGCGCTGCAACTCACCGTCGTGACCCCTACCGGGAACGTCTCGCCGGAAGAGTGGTCGCACGACGGTGTGACGGGGGAGCTTACATTGTCGACGGCGGTCGGCTCCGTGTACGTCACGACCGCGCCGGATGAGCCGGTCGCTTCCGCAGTCTGATTGCCCGGCGTCGTGATGACAGGCGCGTCATCGTCGGAGACGTTGACCGTGCGAGTGTTCGTGCCGGTATTGCCGTGCGCATCCGTCGCGGTGTACGTGATGGTGTAGCTGCCAGGGACGGCGGTATTCACCGAGCCGCTCGGAGTAGCCGAGATAGAGCCGTCGACGAGATCAGAGGCAGTCGCACCAGGCTCGGTATATGTATCGCCCGTGCCGAGCGCCATCGGATTCGCGCCTGTCACCGAGACGCTTGGCGGTGTCGTGTCCTGCACCGTTACCGTCGCGATGCCGGTACCGATATTCCCCGCAGCATCCGTCGCGGTGCATGTGATCGTGGTCGTCGTGTCGAGCGGAAAGACAGTCACGCCGGAGGTCGCGTCGCACGATGTGCTGAGCGATCCGCTCACCAAATCCGCCGCCGATGATCCGAATGTCGCTGTCGCGCCCGAAGCTGAGGTCGCCTCCACCGTCTGCGAGCTTGGCGAGACGATCACCGTCGGCGCCGTCGTGTCGACGACCCCGACATCAAACGTGGCAGTCGACGTGTTGGAAGACAGATCGCTTGTTGTGCAGGTGACGGTCGTCGTACCTACCGGGAAGGTCGAGCCGGATGCGAGGATGCACGAGACAGGGCGCGCCCCGTCGACCGCATCGTTTGCGGTCGGGCTTGTGTATGTCACCGTCGCGCCCGCCGGACTCGTCGCCTCAACCCAGAAGTCGCTCGGCACGCCGGAGAAAACGGGACCCGTGGTATCAGCTGACTGCTGTTTGAGAGCGATGGTTTGCGCTGCCCATGCATCAGAACTTCCGGTCGTCGCCGCTTTTGTGCCGCTCGCGCCCGCGGCAGCCTGCGCCACGTCGGCGGCAGATATCGACAGTTCCACCCCGCCGAGCGTATCGCGAGTGATGTCGTAGCGCTCTGTCATCCCTCCGGGAGCAGTGAAATTCTCCGCAGTCTGCCCGCTACTTGCGCCATCGCTGAAAAATCCGACGACAAGGTCGTTCGCCTGAGTCGTGGTGACCGAAGGACCTGTGGGCGTCGCACTCGTACCGGTCGCCCCCGCATGGACATCAACCGGGCTCGAAGTATCGACGCCGGTATAACGAATGATGCCACCTAACGCGCGGGAATCCGGAGAGAACGTCCACGTGTAGCTCGAACCCTCAGAGGCGCCCGCGACTTTGTAATACGTCGCGAGCCCAAAGCTCGTGCCATTGTCAGTGCGCTCAATAAGTGTCCATCCGGACGGAGCGGTGATTGTCTCACCAGTGCCGCCCTGGTACTGAATCCCCGCGATCAGAAAGTCTCCAGAGGCGGTCGAGGATGGCTTACTAATGACGAGAGTCGGACCCGCCGATCCCACCGTGGAGGTCGTGGCGACTGAGCCGAAGGCGATCGCCGCAAATGCCGGGCTCGCAGAAAGAGCGAAAGAAGCGACGAGAGCGACGGCGGCGGCTGCCTGAAACGCGCGAGAATTTATTGTATGCATAGGACGATGTGGGAATTGGTAATTGATAATGAGGACTGGCTACATAAAAGCCTGAACCGCCACAATACTCCCGATACAGGCAGCTCGAAAGTGTAGCAAGGTACTGCGCCACGCTATTGACCATGTGTCTACTCAATTGTACAGGAAAGCCTCCGCGACCTGATTTCCCTTGCGCTGAACGAAATCCGCTCATTAACAAATACGTACGACCGTACGAGTTTGTTAATATATCGCACAAGTGATCAGCGATTGCCGGGTGGTCTCACTTCGTGATACAAAGCCAGAAGAACAAAGGAGGAAGACAATGAAGGAGCCGGGTCAGGTCATCGGCATATTCATCTGCAGCAAGGCGGGCGAACCGATGCAGCAAGTTTCAAAAGTGCGGGCGCTCGTGAAGGAAGGGCTCGCTGGCGATCGTTATGCCACTCGAGTCGGCGCATTCTCGAATGTGCGCACCGGCATCGTGCGCCACGTCACACTCTTCTCTTTTGAGGAATTCGCCGAGGCCAACGAATTCCTCGTGAGGAGGGGTCACCGACCATTTAAGGCGTCGGAGACGCGTCGCAACATACTTGTCCGCGGAATTCGCCTCGGCGAGCTTGTGGGAAAGACGTTCTCGGTCGGGTCCGTCACCATGCGCGGCGTCGGGATCGCGGATCCCTGCGAGCGACCATCTGCGCTCGCCGAGAAAAAAGGATTCCGGGAAGCGTTCGAGGGTCGTGGCGGTATTCGCGCCGAGATCCTCGCAAGCGGCATGATCTACACGATGGATCACATCATGATCTATTGAGCGAGCCGTCGCAGTGCGGGCAAAAAGCCGCGCATCGCGACGGCTTTTTGTTTGCCTGCATGATCCGCAACGAGAGATTGACTATCCCGATAATCGGCGTATAAATCCTCGCAGGAATCGCGCCTCCGGCGCGAATGCACGTGGAGTGTCTGATGTCGATCGCAGAATGTGCGCGTCTTCAGCGCACCAAGGAGGAGGTTCTTTTCCGAGACTTATGGGAAGAATCGAGAAAAGAGCGCCTGCCCGAACGAGACCGCATTTCTCTCCTCAAGAAAGGTCTCGCCATCTGGGTTTGTAGCGCGTATGCAAAGAAAAGAGGTGCCGCGCGCACCCTCGGACCGCTTTCGAAAGATGAATTCCGGCTCTGCGAACTGCTGTACGAGCATATCGGTACGGCAGTGCGCGAAGAATGGAGCATCCAACGGCTCATAAGCACCCTGTGCGTCGTCGCGATCAGCGAAGATGGCGTGCAGCTTTGACCGTAAGCCGCGAGAACCTGTGGTCGCATCCGCGACCACTTTCTTTTTTATACGATATACTTTCAGCAATGAATCTCCGCGATGATCTCGCGCACCTCATCAAAGGCGATGCGAGCGACGACGCATCGGTGCGCGGTGCGCACTCGAGAGATACGAGCATCTTCGAGCGCATGCCTTCCGTCGTCGTCTTTCCGAAAGACGCAGACGACGTGAGCGCCGTCGTACGCTATGCCGCAGAAGCACGGCGACAAGGAACAAGTATCTCCATCGCCGCGCGAAGCGCCGGGACCGACATGACCGGCGGACCGCTTACCAATTCAATATCGCTCGTTTTCACGAAATACATGAAGAGGGTGCTCGATATCGCGGGCGATCGAGCGGTCACGGAGCCGGGGGTGTACTACCGCGATTTTGAGAGAGAGACGCTCGCAAAGACGGGAAAGATAGTCCCCTCCTACCCCGCTTCCCGCGAGCTCTGCGCGCTCGGCGGCATGGTATCCAATAACTCCGGCGGTGAGCTCACTCTCCGATACGGCAAGACCAATCGCTACGTGCGCGAGCTTGAAGTGGTGCTCTCCGATGGCTCGCAGATCACGGTGCGACCCCTTTCTCGCGATGAGCTCGCCCTAAAGGAGCGCGAGCAGACGCTCGAAGGCGCTATCTACCGCGAGATTCACGCGCTTATCGATGCGCACGCTGAAGAAATAGAAAAAGCCCGACCGGATGTGACGAAAAATTCTGCGGGATACGCGCTCTGGGATGTCGTGAATAAGGAAAACGGCACGTTCGACCTCACCCAGCTCATCACCGGCTCGCAGGGCACGCTCGCGCTCATCACAAAGATGACGCTCGGGCTGGTGAAGACAAAAGATCACCGCGCGATGCTCGTGATCTTCCTCTCAGATATCGATATTCTGCCCGAGATCGTAGCGCGCGTCCTCATGCACAAGCCCGAATCGTTTGAATCCTACGACGATCAGACCTTCAAGCTCGCCGTGCGGTTCATCCCGCAAATTGTATCGCACTTTGGTTTTCTCCAGATGCTGCGGCTCGCCTTCGCATTTATCCCGGAAGCGTGGATGGTCGCGCGCGGCGGCGTCCCCAAGCTCGTCTTGATGGCGGAATTCGCGGAAGATTCGGCTCACGAGGCGCTCGAAAAAGCCCGCGAAGCGCGCGATGCGCTTGAGGGACTCGCCGTGCGCACCAAAATCGCAAAAAGCGAAATGGCGGCGAAAAAATACTGGACCATACGGCGCGAGAGCTTCGCGCTTCTCAGGAAGAATCTCAAAGGACTCTACGCATCTCCCTTCATCGACGACATCGTCGTCCACCCCAAGGATTATCCGCGCTTTCTGCCAGAGCTAAGCGAGGTACTCTCTCACTACAAACTCATCTACACGATCGCTGGTCATATCGGCGATGGCAATTTCCATATCATCCCGCTCATGAATCTCGCGCGCCCGCTCGATCATGAGGAGATCCTCGAGCTCTCACCCAAGGTGTACGCGCTTGTCGCGAAATATCGCGGCTCGATCACGGGCGAACACAACGACGGCATCATTCGCACCCCCTTCCTTCCGCTCATGTACAGTGAAGGGATGATACGGCTCTTCGCTCACGTAAAGGCGATATTTGACCCACTCAATATATTGAACCCCGGCAAGAAAGTAGCGGGTACTATGGAAGACATCGACCAATACATGCTCAAACATGATTAGGATTCTCCCCTTCTCTGCACTGAGCGCAATCATGCTCGCCCCTTTCTCGGCGTTTGCGCACGAAGTATACGTCCTCGACGCAGCTACTGTGCAAAGGGCGCTCAGCGCAGATTCCATCAATCCCTTCACCGCATACGCCGGCAACGAGTACAGTTTCTTCTTCTGGGGATCGGTATCTGCCATCGTATTTACCACCGTGCTTAGCGCGGGAGTGTTTCGTCTTTTCGAACGTTGGGTCGATCCGATGCTCTTCTACCTCAAGCGCTTCGCGCACCTCGTGGTGCGGATCACCGTCGCAGCATCTCTCGCGTCGTTTGGAGCATACGGCGCGCTCTTCGGACCAGAGCTCCCCCTTGCGCACCTGTTCGGCAATCTTGCGGGAGTAGCACAAATCGCGCTCATGGCATGTGGAATCCTCATCCTTGTCGGGATCTACACGCGCACAATCGCCGCGCTGCTTCTTCTGCTCTACCTATATGCATATTCGATGTTCGGTTTTTACATACTCACCTATACCGATCACCTCGGCGCATTCCTGCTCTTACTCATCCTCGGAAGCGGGCACTGGTCGCTCGGTCAACGATTCAATCTTTCGCGCATGCCGAATGGCGCGCATTTCTTCCTGCGGCAGCTCTCGCCGTACGCGTTTCCGCTGATGCGCATGCTGTTTGGCTTTGGGATCATGTTTGCGGCGATCTATGCGAAATTCATACATAGCGAGCTCGCGCTCCAGGTCGTCCTTCAGTACAATCTTACGCACTATTTCCCCTTCGATCCGATGTTTGTCGTCTTGGGTGCGCTCATCATCGAATTCCTCGCGGGTCTTATGATGTTCCTCGGCATCGAAATACGCTGGACAGGGCTTTTCCTTATTTTCTGGCTTACGCTTTCTCTTCTGTATTTCCAGGAAGCAGTGTGGCCGCACATCGTGCTCTTCGGTCTTGGATTCGCGCTACTCTGCCACGGATACGATCGCTACTCTCTCGAGGGGCGCCTCTTCAAGCGGCGCGGCGCGGAGCCGATACTCTAGCGCAAGCTATTTCTCGCGGACGAAAAGCATCGTGATGATGAGAAAGGCGAAGAGCGAGACCGACATCATCGGGTACGTGATGTACCCGAATTCGAGAAAAAGTATTTGTGAGCAGCTGACGCCTTCTGCGGGGCACGGGAGCGAACCGGCGGGGAGCATCTGAAGCGCATGGTGATAGAGAGCAAAGCCAAGACCAATCACTGAAAACACGATTGAATAGTCGATGATGCTTGTCTCCTTCCGGAACATCGCTCCCGCAAAGAGAATCGTCTGCGGATATAGAAAGATGCGCTGCCACCAGCACAAGGGGCACGGCGGCAGTCCGAATATCTGCGAATGAATGAGCGTCATCGCGCTCGCGCCGAGCGAAGCGGCAAGCGCTACCCAGAGACCACGCGTCCGCACGAATGCCGCGATGTCTTCGAGGTCGGGAAATACGCGGCGAAGGAAATACACCGCGAGGAGCGCGGCAGCCGCGATCTGGAGACCGAGGGTGCCGAGCGCAAGGGTGTAATTGATCGTCTCGAGCTGCATGAGATTATTGTGGCAACGCGCATCCGCTCGCATCCGAGAGCTCCTGCAGTGTCCGCTCGCCGGTGAGCACTTTTCCGTCTGGGAAGATCCACGTCGGGTAGCTGGTCACGCCTTTGTCTTTGCACACCTGAAGCTGTCCCTTGCCATCGGGAGTGGAGCACTCGACGTACGGGAGCAGCTTTGCGGAGGAGCCAAACATCGATTTGGTCTTCTGGCAATGCGGGCACCAGAATGCGCCATAAAAGACGACGCCTTTTTGTTCGAGGCACCGGGCAAACGAATCCAGCGCGCCCGGTCGGCTCGACGTGAATACCGAAAGACCGATCCCTGCGACAATAAGCGCGATAAGGACGAGCCAGAAAATCACAACGCCTTTCTTCATGCCTTGATTCTACACCCTCTCTCCGCGCGCGACAATCGGGTATACTGACTTCATGGAGACATCTATAGAGAAGATCGAGCACGCCCTTCATGTGGAAGATGTTGACCGCGCATTCCTTCTAAAGATAGTCCAACCGGCGCTCATCGGACTGATCGACGGATCGATCTCGACTTTGGCACCGCTCTTTGCAGCCGCATTCGCGAGCCGCGACCCGCACATCGCCTTTCTCGTCGGCACCGCCGCAGCGATCGGCGCGGGTATCTCCATGGCATTTGCGGAAGGTCTTTCGGATACGGGCGAACACACCGGTCGCGGACACCCATTCCTCCGCGGATCCATCGTCGGCGTCATGACCTTCGTCGGCGGCATCCTCCACACGCTCCCCTTCCTTCTTCCCGACCTCACGATCGCGCTCTACCTCGCCTACGCGGTGGTCGCGCTTGAGCTTTTCGCGATCGGCTATATCCGGTATCACTATTTCAAATTGAGTTTCTGGCTCTCCATCGTCCAAGTCGTCTTCGGCGGCGCGCTCGTATTCCTCGCTGGCGTCTTTATCGGAAGCGCCTAAGCAGCCAGACGAAGCTTCGCGAAGATCGCCTGCGGAGAAAAGCGCGATCGCGTGCAGTGATCGCACTTGCAGCCGACCGGCTTGATGAATTCATCGAAATACTCCTGACCATAATCGAGCGTAAGCTCTTCCCCTCGCTTGATATCGCGGCTCGCATAGATGAGGATCGCTCCATCGCGTATCTCCCCCTCGCAATTCGGCACGCATGAGTGATTGATGTAGCGCGCAGTATTGCTGCGGCTTGAGCCGTCGATGGTCCATGTGCCGTCGACCTCGAAGAGGTACCGGGTCTTCAGCGTGTCTGCGACAGACGTCTGGATGCGCCTGCCTGTATACTCAAGTATGAAATCGCCGTGCCGTATATCGGCGGTAGCAAAAAGACCCTGCCCCAAGCCGGGACGGGACCTGCGCACCGCGAAGCGTGCCTGGAAAATCGTGCGTCTCATACGGGGCGGAGAGTATACCAAGGAGGGGCGTATTCCCGCCAGAGGCTTTTTGAGGCATAATGCCCGCATGACGAAACGAGACAAACTCTCGACGGAAAGCTACAAGGGCGTCCGTGATTTCTACCCGCAGGATCAATTCATCCAGCGATATATCTTCGAGCACATGGAGCGCGTGTGCGAACTCTTCGGCTACGAAGAATACAACGCGAGCATTCTCGAACCTGCGGAGCTGTATCGGAGCAAGACATCGGAAGAGATCGTGAGCGAGCAGACGTACACTTTCACGGATCGCGGCGACCGCGAGGTCACGCTGCGACCAGAGATGACACCGTCGCTCGCGCGCATGATCGCGGCAAAATCGCGCGAGATACCGCTCCCCGCCCGCTGGTACAGCATCCCGAATGTGTTTCGCTACGAGCGCCCGCAGCGCGGCAGGCTCCGCGAGCACTGGCAGCTGAATGCCGATATCATCGGCATCTCCGGCGTCGAGGCAGATGCAGAGATCATTGCAGTCGCACACGGCGTCATGCGCTCGCTTGGCGCAGACGAGCGCGATTTCGAAATACGCGTATCCGATCGCCGCATTTTGGATTCCGTATTCGATTCGGCGGGCATCGATAGTAGAGATCAGCGAGCAACGATAACACGCATACTCGATCGCCGCGAGAAAATGGGCGACGCATTTGAAGGGGAGCTCCTCAGTATCGTCGGGGTCAAGGAGACAGCCGACACGATCATCTCCCAGCTCGATGCCATTACCTCGACCGCGTACCTCGAAGAACTCCGCACTCAGCTCGAGTACCTTGGCGTGCGCAACATGGTCGTGGATACGAGAATCACACGCGGGTTCGACTACTACACCGGCATGGTTTTCGAAGTGTACGACACCGACGAGAAGAACCGCCGGTCGATGTTTGGCGGAGGTCGCTACGACAATCTCCTCTCCCTCTTCGGGGGCGAGCCGATCCCGGCTGTGGGTTTCGGCATGGGAGATGTGACCGCGCGCGACTTTCTCGAGACCCACAATCTGCTCCCCGAATACGCGCCGTCGACCGAGCTCATGATCGCCATCGTCGACAAAGACGCGACCGCGCACGCGACCCAGCTTGCGCAAGGGCTTCGCCGCGACGACGTGACGGTCGCTATCAATTTCTCGGGGAAAAAGATCGGCGATCAGATACGCCACGCAGACAAAATGAGAATCCCGTTCGTCGTCGCGGTCGGCGCAAAAGAGCGCGACTCCGGACGCTACACGGTCAAAAATCTCTCAAGCGGCGCGGAGATCACACTCCCTGCGGATCGCATCGCGGAGCATTTGTTTTCTTCCCTCGGGTAGCACCACATGCGCATCCTGACATTCGACATCGAGACGGCTAATTGGATGAGCGATATCGGATCGTCCAATCCTGCCGACCTCACTATCGCCATCGTCTGCATCCACGATTCTGAGACCGACTCGTATTCGAGCTACCTCGAACACGAGCTCCCCAGATTATGGGGCACCTTGGAGCGCACTGACATGCTCATCGGATACAATTCCGATCACTTCGACATCCCGCTGCTGAATAAATACTACCCCGGCGATCTCACCCGCATAAAAAGCCTCGATCTGATGTCGGAGGTCTACAAGACGCTGGGGCGTCGGCTCAAGCTCGACGCGCTCGCCGAAGGGACGCTGGGAGAAAAGAAATCGGGCGGGGGTGCGCAGTCGCTCCAGTGGTGGCGCGCCGGTGAGGTGGAAAAAGTGCGCTCCTACTGCACGAAGGATGTCGAGCTGACCCGCAAACTCTTCGATCACGCGATGGAAAAAGGCTCGCTCAAGTACCGTGAGCTTGGGACTACGCGTGAAATAAGAATCGATACCTCAAAATGGCTCGAGCCGAAAAGTGGCGCAATGACCTTTTCCCTCGGATTGTAGACCGCACCCGACTCTGACGGTATTGTTTATAACTACCTATAGGTAGTTATAAACAATACCGTTGGAACCGCAACGATTTGGGCGGAATGACAGCATTTCTGAAAAACATCGGCGCGAACCATTCTCTGCGAAATCGCACATTCGAATTCAGCCCGAAATCGCGGTACGCGCGAGCCGCCGCGCCCTGCGCGGCGGCGAGCTCTGCCTTGCAATTTCCTTTCTGGTGCTTGGGGCCGGGGTCGAACCGGCGACCCTTCCCTCTTCAGGGGAATGCTCTACCAACTGAGCTACCCAAGCGCAAAACTACTCTACCATATTTTGACCTCTCTTTTCTACTGCTGGAGAGACGGAAGATTTTCTTGGAATCGCTTCAGCATATCCTGAAAATTGCCGAGCTGCGCTTGCGCGGAAGCGCCGGTCCCCTGTATCTGATTCACCGTCTCGAGCATTTGATTGACCATCGGAGCAAGGTAGGTCGCATAGAGCCAAAGCGGCACGATGATGAGTGCCGCATAGAGTATGAATTTGATGACCCCGCCCCAAAAGGCATTCCTCCGCATCGCATGCAGCATGCGGTTGTTGTCTTTTGCGAGGCGGTACAGCTCTTCAAGCTTCTGTTCGTCCATTTCCATACCCCCATTATACTACCTCGGCAACAGCGATACCCTATGCCCCCGCCAAGAGTCGAACTTGGATTCTCGCGTTAGGAGTGCGAAGTTCTGTCCGTTGAACTACGGGAGCTTAGCTGTGAACCAATCGACTCTATCATACTCATAACGAGCTTGGAATGCAGTGTTAGAATTGTCTGATGGAAAAATACTTTTATCTCTTGTGGGCGAGTATATTTCTCGGATTTTGGATGATTCTATTCCTACGGAGGAAAGATACACGCAAAGAAATGCTGACCATTAGTGCATTATTCGGGCTCGGAGGGCTCGCGGCACAGAAGACAAACATCCAAGATTGGTGGCAGCCACTGACCATTACAGGGACATCCATCGGTATAGAGGATTTCCTTATCGGATTCAGTATCGGAGGTATTGCTGCAGTCATTTACGAAGAGATCTATCGACGGCGTTTACGAAAAGGCGTGGGAGGCACCCTCGCACCGTCCGACCCGGGTTTCTTTTTACTGCTGTTCCCACTCCTTTACCTTATCCTTTTCTTTCTACTGGAACTCGGATCATTCTACTCGGTGGTCGTGGCATGTCTTGCCTCCATCGGCTTCATGCTTTTCTCTCGAAGAGACCTGTGGAGAGATTCACTCATGAGCGGAGTGATCATGCTTGCAATTGGCTCAGGGGTATATTTCTTATTATTTCTTATTAAGCCCGATTATATCCAGCAATTTTGGTATCTTCCCGACCATTGGTACGCACAACTACTCTTTGGTGTCCCTATCGGAGAATACATCTGGTTTTTCCTCATAGGAGCGTACATTGGTCCACTCTACGAGTATCTGAAAAGGCTCCGCCTTGTGCGGGAAAGAAAACAAAAATAGCTTTTTCCTACTTTATGCCGAGCACATCGCGAAGCTGAGCCTCGTCAAAACCGACGATGATTTTCTCCCCCACCTCAATGACCGGCACGCCCATCTGCCCGCTCTTCTGTATCATCTCTTGGCGTTTCGCGAGATCGGTCCCCACATTGTAGTCGGTAAATTGTACGCCATTCTCGGTGAAGAAATTCTTTGCCTCGTGGCAAAAGTGGCATGTCGGAGTGGAATAAATCGTCACGTGTGGTGTCGCCATACAAAGTAGCTTTATGATTAAGGACGGTCAGTATATCATATCGAGGTTGTCCACATGGGCGGGTATAGTTTAGTGGCAGAATGAGTGCTTCCCAAGCACTAGATCGGGGTTCGATTCCCCGTACCCGCAACACAAAAAAGAAGGGCTAGGAGAAGTCCCATCTACTCACCACCAGATAAGCATGTCGCGAAACCATGTGGAGAGCGAAGGCGCGGGCGGAGCAGCCTCTTCCGCTCGCCCATCCACGATGATGATGAGACCTTCGCCTTCGGCGGCGAGCTCGTATTGCTCGCGCAGCGCTTCCTCCTTCCCCCGATTCGTCTCGAGCTTTGCGATATCCGCATTGAGCTGACTCTCGCGCTGCGAAAGCTCCGAGAGCTGCCCCTGCGCTTGCATGCGTAGCGCTCGCGAACTGCTCTCTTTTTTGTACGCGGACCACACGCCGGAAGACGCAAGGAGGGCGAGGGCGAAAAGCCCGACGATAAGGAGACGGCGCCACAGAAGGCGGACAGGGTCGTTTCTTTGATGGAACGCGACCATACGCTATACTATATACCATTCGTCCATGAGCTTTCTATTCGACAAGCGCACGAAAAAGGTCGTCCACGCCATCTGGGCAGTCGTCGCCGTCCTTGTCATCCTCGGGATGGTGGTCTTCTTCGCGCCGGGTCTCGCCAATCTCTTCGGCTAATTCTCGCGCACCACTTTCAGGAAGACATCGTGTGGGATGTCTACTTTTCCGCGTGCGAGCATCTTCTTCTTCCCTTTCTTTTGCTTTTCGAGCAGCTTCATTTTCCGTGTGATGTCTCCGCCGTAGAGGTAGCCGGTCACGTCTTTGCGCATCGCCGATTTGCGACGCGACGCGACGATGCGACCACTGACCCTCGCTTGTATCTTCAGCTCGAATAGCTGCTTCGGAAGCAGCTTTTCCAATTTTTCCACCATCGCCTCCGCTTCGTGCTGCATCCGCCGTCTGCTCACGATGCGCGCAAAGGCGGGTACCGGCTCTTCGGCGACAAGCACATCGAGTCGTACCACGTCTGCCGTGCGCATACCCGCGAGCTCGTAGGAAAGCGATGCGAACCCAGAAGACACGCTTTTCAGGCGGTCGAAGAACCCGCGCATCAGCTCTCGGAGCGGCATATCCGCTTCAATGCGGACTTTGCCGTCGGGCAGGCTCTCCGTCGCGCCCGTCTCCGCTTCGTGGTCGTAGAGCAACTGCGTGGCGCTTCCCACGTGCGCAGGGGGGGTGATGATCGCGATATGCGCCCACATCTCGAAGACTTCCTTCACAGAACCGTCTTCCGGGAAACGCGCGGGCGCGTAGATATCCTCGCTTGAGCCGTCCATTTTGGTGATGCGATAGATGGTCGTCGGCTGTGTCACGACCAGCGTGAGATTGAATTCCCGGCGGAGACGCTCGATAATGATCTCAAGATGGAGCATTCCCAGGAAACCGCATCTGAAACCCTTACCCATAACGCCGGAGGATTCTTCTTCATATGAGAGCGAAGAATCGGAAAGGCGCAATCGCTCGAGCGCTTGCCTCAGCTGGACCAGATCATCCTGCGATTCGGGGTACACGCTCGCCCAGATGACGGGCGCGACCGCGCGATATCCGGGAAGCTGCGGGCTCGACCGCTGTGCGGAAGTGACAGTGTCGCCCACGCGGGCAATGCCAGGTTTTTTGATGCCCGTCACGACGTACCCGATCTCCCCTTCCGTAAGCTGCACGGCGGGCGTCTCTTCGGGCGCGAGTATGCCGGTCTCAAGCGCAGTAAAATTCGTGTCGGTCGCGAGAAGGCGGAGCGTATCGCCCTTTTTTAGCGTGCCATTGAACACGCGGAGAAAAACGATGACTCCGCGATGATCCGAGTAGCCGAAATCGAAGACGAGCGCCTGAAGCCCGTGACCGTGCGGCTTGGGAGGTGCGATGCGGTCGACGACCGCATTCAGCACATCGGCGACGCCGGTGCCCGTTTTGCCTGATGCGCGCACGATCGTATCCTCGGAGCAGCCAAGAAGCAGCGCAAGCTCGCTCACGATGTCGTCCACGCGGGCGTGCGGCGCGTCTATCTTCGACACGACCGGAATAATGGTGAGTCCGAGCTCGCGAGCGGTCGAAAGCACCGAGAGCGTCTGCGCCTCGACGCCCTGCGTTGCATCCACGAGCAGTACCACGCCTTCGACAGCCGAAAGAGCGCGCGATACTTCATACGCGAAATCCACATGCCCCGGCGTATCGATAAGGTTCAGGATGTATGCTTGCCCGTCTTTCTTCCATTGCATGCGGACCGGTTGCATCTTGATCGTGATACCGCGTTCGCGCTCGAGATCCATGCGATCCAAGACCTGCTCCTGCATGCGGCGCGGCTCTATAGTGCCGGTCATCTCGAGCATGCGATCGGCAAGCGTCGATTTTCCGTGGTCGATATGGGCGATGATCGAGAAGTTCCTAATATGAACAGACATATAGTGTATGCCTCATCCTACCTAAAAAAAGAGAGCGAAGCACGCTTTTGTGCGGTGTCTCGCAGGCTGACGAGCCGAGAGGCAGCGCTGTGCGAGTACGCACAGACAGCGACCGCACAAAAGCGCGGTTCGCGAACGCCCCGCTATTGCGGAGAAGCGGGAGAGCCTTCTTCCGCCGTCGCGACGAGCGCCTCCGACGGCGCGGGCGATTCGCGCCAGAGCCGCCCGCGGATCGAGGCGGCGGTTTCGCGGTACTCTCTGTTTCCGAGGAGCGCGTACACGACGCCTCCCGCGATACTGCCGCAGATGCCTGCGGTGAATCCGCGCGCGAAGACTGAAAGCGTCGTCGATGAGAATCCGATAGGTCCCACGAGTATAAGCACTCCATACGCGACCGCCCCAGCAACGACGGCGGAGACCCCGCTCTCAACCCACGAGCGCCAGACTTTTGATATGAATCCCGCAAAACGGCGCTCGAAATGCGCGGTAAGCGCGATAGACCCGGCGATCGACACGAATGCGTACGCACAGGCGAGCACGAGCACGCGCGAACCGGGCACATCGGCGACACGCAAAAGATCCTCGGTCAGTCGGAGCGCGGTTTCGCTCTCGGATGCATTGATAAGAAGCGTGCCGAGCGCGAGCGTGCCGAGCGCAGCCCAGACGGACACGAAAAAAGGGACAAACGTGCGCCCGGCGGCGTAGTATCCGCGCACCAAGAGGAGCTGCAGACCCTGTGCCGCGAGCGAGATCGAGAAAAGCGCGAATGCCGCCGCCGTAAGGCGAGTATCGGTCCAGTCGAAGGCGCCGGAGCCTAAAACTACGCGTACGATGTGCGCGCGCAAGACGATCGCGAGCGCGAGTCCCGGCAATGACCAGAAGAATACGTAGCGCGCGGCGGCGGCGATATGCTCGATGAAAAGCCCTCTCTCCCCTCGCGCAAGAGCGGAGGCAAGGGTCGGAAACGCGGCGACCGAATACGATGCGCCGACGATCGAAAGCGGCACCGCTTGGAGATTGTATGCAAACATAAAAACCGCGATAGAGCCCGCCCCGAGAAGCCCCGCGAGCGACGTCAGTCCGACGAAGGTGATCTGATTCATCGAGAGCGCAAGCGCTCTCGGGATAGACACTCCTGCGGTACGCGCGAGAGTCCGCATTCCCTCAAAGCGAGGAGTGCGGAAAAAGAAACCGTCGGCAATCATCGACGGCAATTGGATCGCCATGTGGAGGAACGCTCCGATGACGACGCCATAGGCAAGACCGACGATACCGAAGACAGGGTACAGAAAGAGAATCCCACAGATGATGCCCACATTGTACAGAAGCGGCGAGAGCGAATAGAGCATGTAGCGATGGCGGGATTGCGTGACCGACGCGAGAATATTGGAGAGTCCCAGCAGTATCGGCTGCGCGAGCATAATGCGCGTGAGCGTGATAAGGGTTGATTCTCCCGCCATGAGAGCGCCGAAGAGATGCGAGAGGATAGCCGGAGCGAAGAGCGCCGCGAGACCGGACACGACGACCGCGAGCGCGGAAAAGCCGACGAGAACCGTGTCGATGTAGTTCTTCTGTTCTTCCGAGGTTCGCCGCGCGAGTTCGGGTATGAGGACGTAGACGGAGACAAGCGCTCCCGTCGCGACGAAGAGAAAATCCGGTATGCGGAATGCCGCGTAGTACAGATCGAGGGTGTGCCCTGCGCCGAAAGAATGCGCGAGCAGCCTGTAGCGCAAGAGTGCGAGGAGCGACGAGAGCACCGCCGAGCTCGCGAGTACATACACAGCAGCCTGAAGACCGCGGACTTCCGATGAGAGAAATCTGAAAGCGCGACCGGTCGCGACGATCCCGTTCTCCGCGGCTGCCGCGACCTCCTCCGTGCGACGCTTAAGAAAAGATGCGGCGCCCATATCAGCGAGGAAAGGCAGAATCGATCGGCTTCCCGGCTTTGAACGTCGCGACGAGACCCTTCACGGAAGCGTCGTCAGGATTGAGGGCGGCGATGCGCTCAAGCGCACGCAAGGCATCTGCGCGCTTGCCGATTTTCTCGAAGCTCAGCGCTTGTACGAACAGTGCGTTTGCATAATCATCCTGAAGCTCGATTGCGCGAGCGAGCGCCTCGATCGCTTCTTCGTACGAGGAGGCGGCGTACCGCACCGCGCCGAGGTTATACCATGCAAGGGGGTCATCCGGCGCGCTCTTCACCACCGCTTCGGCGTCCGCCTTCGCGCGATCCATGTCGCCGGCGCGCGCGTGGATTTGAGAGCGGAGGTGAAGCGCCGAAGCAAGATCGGGCTTCAAGGCAAGAGCCTGATCAAGGAAATCAGTGGCTTCGTCGGACCTGCCTTCTGCGACGGCGAGCTGCGCGAGATTGACAAAAGGTGTCGGATTTTTCGGGTTCGCTTCGATCGCTTTCATGAATGCGTCGCGCGCGCCCTCGGAGGCGCCTTGCACGCCCGCACCCGCGAGATGCTGGTAGAGCTGTGCAAGGATTAGCCAATTCCGATAATTTCCCGGGTCAAGCGTGACAGCGGCGAGTCCGTGCCCGACCGTCTGCGACAGCGCGGCCTGCAACTGCACGCGCGCTTCACTCGAGCCGTCGCTTCGCGCGGCAAGTTCTTTCAGCTGCAGCAATCCCAGCTCAACGGCCGCGCGCTCCCCGCGATCATTCCGTGGATACACGGCAAGCGCGAGGCGGACCGATGCGACCGCATCGGAGACATCCTGTGATTGGCTATACAAAAACGCGCCTCGCGTAATGAGCGCGTCCGAGGCGACCGCCCGCAACGCTGTAATCGAGGCATACGCGCACACGCCGGCGACGGCAAGAAGCAGCGCGAGGCGCGAGGCGCCCCGCCAATCCTCCACAGACAAAGGCATCTGCAATGGAGCCGAGCGCGTGTTCGCTTGCGAAAGAGAGAGCAATCCGAGAAATACGAAGGTGAGCGAGGAAAGCGCGAGACCGGGAGCATACATGACATGGAATGCCATCAGATACACGGAAGCGCCGGCAACGGCAAAGGAAAGACCGTGAAGCGGAAAGCTTGTGTCCCGCGTTCGCACGAGGGCGACGAATCTCAATAGCGCGAGAAATGCGAGAATCGCCCACGCAGCCGCTCCGACAAAGCCGACTGTCACGACGGACGTCGGTATTGCCCCGACCCCGCTCGCAAAATCCGCGTCCCAGAAGAGCGTGGAATTCACCTCCTCAGGCTTAAAGTGTCCCCATACGTGCGAGAACGTATTCGGACCGGATCCGAACAAGAGCGCGGGAGTGGTATCGAGCGCGCGTTCTCCCACCGCGAATGTCCCTTGCCACGATGGTCGGACTTCTGCCTGGACTATCTGAAATCGCGCGGGGAGATGATCGTAGACAAACGCGCCCCCGCACCCGACCGCGAGCCCTGCGATGCCGAGCGCAATCCAGAGCCCGGCGCGCCGTAGGATCCCGCCTCTCCCCTCGTGCCGCGCACGGACGATTCTGAGCTGGAAGAAAGCCGCGGTGAATGCAATCGCGGCGAGCGCGTACCAGACATCGGCCGAACGCGTACATATAAGAAGGAGCGCTACAAAGGAAAGCCCCCCGACCGCTCCCGTGAAGATCCTCCACCAAGAGTCAAAAACGCGAAACGCGAGCAGCGCGGAAGAGATGAACACGATGAGTCCCAGAAAGATCCCGAGATCGTGCAAGCTTCCGACGACAGAGAAGGCTCTCTCCGAAAGAGCGCCGAGCGCGCCCGCTTCGGGCAACAGCAGCAAAAGACTCTGGACCGCCGCCGCGGCAGATCCTATGTAGAGAGCGCGCAGCGATGCGGTAATCCCCCGGAATTGATTCGCGAATACGAGCGACGGAAGCACAAGAAGCGCGTAGAAGAGAATGACGGCAACAAGCGTGTCCTGCTCTCCTCGCCCGCCGACAAACGAAGCGCTTCCCCCGTACAAGAACGCGGAGATAGCATACGCAATCGGAATCAGCGCCCCCGCAAGACCGATAAGACTCCTGGGGATTGAGAAATGTCCTTCGGAAATGCGCGCAGCAGTCCATGCGAGAGACGCGATGAGGACCGCGGTCGAAATAATCGCCATCTTCGCCTGCGCGACAGCGACCCACGGCACCGGAACCACGAGGAACGGGAGCGCACCGATCGCAAGTACCAGCGCCCACCATGCGATCGGGTCTGCGAGGGCTCGTATATTGATGTTCCACACCATAGATGCATGCCATGGTAGCACGATGCTCGCCCGCCCACAGACATTCGGATATGTGGAAGCGGGCGATCTCGCTTTGTCTTGAGCGACGGATTGTGATATATTTTCTGCCTGCGTCAGACAACTGCTCGCGCGAAAGCGCTGAGAGGAAAGTCCGGACACGCACATTGTTCTTCGATGTAGCAGGGTAGCGGGTAACGCCCGCCTGGGCGATCCAAGGGATGCGAACAGAAACGTCCGAGCTGAGAAGCAAGGACATCCGCAAGGATGATTTCCGCAGAAACGCGGAGATGAAACGGCAAAATTCCTACCTGCGTGCAAGGTCGCGCCTCATGGGACACACCAATTGGATGTCTCATGGTGGAGAACCGCTCGAGGTGAATGGCGACATTCATCCCAGATACATAGTTGTCCCCGACAGAATCCGGCTTATCGACGCAGCGCAGCGAGCAACGCAAACGAGCGTTGCTCGTTTGCGTTTGAGCAAGCAAGTCGAGATGAGCGAAG
>CAIOKC010000020.1 GCA_903858755.1 uncultured bacterium
CATGGGGTATACTTTTCTCATGCCTCCTTCGACGAAGGAGCGGCTGCGCGCCGCGACATTTGATAAGTTCAAATCTCCCGAAGAGGAGCTTGCGTATCTGCGCGAGCGCGTACGCGAAAAGGAAGCGGAGCTCGAGGTGCCGCAGGGCCGTGCCGAGAGCGACCGCATCGCGAAGCGCGAGGTGGCGGCATATGCCGATGTACCGAGCGCGACCGTGCTTCACGAGGAGGTCATCATGCCGGAGCACGATATCGTCCACCACGTGCTGCATCTTGAGTCGGAGCCGCATGATGCGCAGGTGGACGCGATTTTGAGGCTGATCGGCACAAGCGGCATCAGAAACGCGCTTGCGGTCGCAGCCCGGTCGAAGAATCCGCATCTTGAAGACGACGTGCATCGCGCGCTTGTCCGCTACATCGCGGAGGGGATGCCGGATGTCGGAATGGCGCCACCGGAAAAAGTGAGGCGCGCGCTCGGCATGGTCCTCTTCGAAATACAGCCGCAAGCGCACGGCGAGGGGACGAAGGAGGAGCAGGCGCAGCATAAGCTCGAGCAGCTTCTCTCTTCGTCTGAGCAGCTCTACGAGGGACTCATGTCGCTCATCGACGGACACGAGGGTTTCTCACTCGAGATCGCCGTCCCCGAAGGAAGCGAAGAGGCGTTTTTGTATCTCGCCGTTCCGCGTACGAAGAAGACGCTCGCGGAGCGCCTCATCGCTTCTGTGTTTCCAAATGCCCGCATGTCGGAATCGCGCGGCGACTACAATATTTTCAACTACAGCGGTCATCATGCCGCCGCCTATGCGACGCTCGGCGATCATCCGGCGCTTCCCCTGAAGACGCCCGACATGTTTGAGCGTGATCCGATGAATCTTCTGCTCGCCTCCTTCGCCAAAATCGCGAAGCATGGCGAGGGAGCGGCACTGCAGATACTCGTCTCGACCGAGGGTGACCGCTACAATCACCACTACAAGAAGATGCTCCGCGAGGTCGAGAAAGGGAAATCCTTCGCGGAAGCGATCAAGATCCCGGAGACCGAACTGGGTGAGGCATTCCGCAATGTCGCCAAACAGATCTTCATGCCGGATGCGCACAAAAAAGAAATGGAACAGCAATTTCGCCGTTCGGGCGATCAGGTCGCGACCGAATGCATCGGGCGCAAGATCAAGACGCGCATCGCGCCCTCGCTCATCCGTATCGTCGCCTCTGCGCCCACCAAGCATCGTGCCGAAGAGCTGGTCGGCAATGTCGAGAGCGCCTTCAAGCAGTACGACGACCCGAAAGGGAATCACGTCGTCTTCAAGAAGATCGGCAGCTGGGGGATGGCGGATTTTCTGCGCGATTTTACCTACCGCGCGTTTACGCACTCAATCGCGGTTCCGCTCTCGCTCGGCGAGATCACCTCGATGTTTCACTTCACCGCCGAGCGCGTGACGACCTCCCGCGAGCTGAAGCGCTCCTTCGCGAAGCAATCGCCCGCTCCTGTCGAGATGTCGGGCGGCGGCATCGTCGTCGGTGTCAACAGATACGGAGCGGACGAGACCAGGGTGCACTTTGATCCCGCCGACCGATTGCGCCACGCCTACGTGATCGGGCAGACAGGTACCGGGAAAACGGGTCTCATCAAAAATATGATCATTCAAGATATCAAGAATGGCGAAGGGGTCGCGTTTATCGATCCGCACGGCAATGATATCGAGGACATTCTCGCGAGTATCCCCGCAGAGCGAATGAAAGATGTCATTTACTTTGATCCAGCGTACATCAATAGACCGATGGGACTCAACATGCTTGAGTATGACCACTCGAAACCCGAGATGAAAAGCTTTGTCATCGATGAGCTCTATGGGATTTTCCGCAAATTGTACTCCGATATCCCAGAGGCGTTTGGTCCGATGTTTGAGCAGTATTATCGCAACGCGACTCAGCTTGTCATCGAGGATCCGGTTTCCGGTTCGACAATGGTCGAAATACCGCGCGTATTCGCCGATGCGCAATTCCGCGCATTAAAGCTTTCGCGCTGCACCAATCCAATTGTCGTGCAATTTTGGCGCAAGATTGCCGAGCAAGCAGGTGGCGAGGCATCGCTCGAGAATATCGTTCCATACATCTCCGCAAAATTCGACGTCTTTCTCACCAACGACATCATGCGCCCTATCGTCGCGCAGGAGAAATCCTCTTTCGATTTCCGCGAGATCATGGACGGCAAGAAGATATTTCTCGCCAATCTCTCGAAAGGGCGTCTTGGCGATCGCAACACCGCGCTCCTCGGTCTCATCCTTGTCTCGAAGTTCTTGCAGGCGGCGTTTTCGCGCGTCGACACTCGCGGGGACCTGCCCGTGTTCTACCTCTACATCGACGAATTCCAGAATTTCGCGACACCTTCCATCTCGACCATCCTTTCGGAAGCTAGAAAATACAAGCTCTCGCTCATCGTGGCGCACCAATTCATCGCGCAGCTCGAAGAAGATATCCGCGATGCGGTCGTCGGCAACGTGGGCACCAAGATCGCGTTTCGCATCGGTACTACCGACGCGGAGTTCCTCGAGAAGCAATTCATGCCTACCTTCTCCGCGCAGGATCTCGAGAATCTTCCAAATAGAAATGCCGTCATCTCGCTTCTCGTCGGCGGCGTACCGGCGCGCCCCTTCACGATAGAGACGCAAAATCTCCCCGCTTTTGATTATGCGGGGGTTGAGGCGCTCAAGCAGCTCTCCTATACGACCTACGGCAAACCGCGCGAAGAAGTGGAGGCGGAGACGCGCCGCAAGTTTGACGCGAGCTACGGGAAAAAGCCCGTTGAGCAAAATCAGAATCCGTTGTATCAATAAGCCATGAAACACTCTTTTGCCGCCCTGCTTGCACTCGTCTGTATCGCGACTCCGCTGTCGGCATTTGCCGAGGTGAGCGAAGTCGATCTGCGCGTCATGCATATCCTCGGGCAAATTGCCGCGATCACGGCGGAGAAAAGCGGCACGCCGGTCGCATGTGCGCTCATTTCCACCAAGGAATCCGTCCGCGTGAATGAGCCTTTCAAGCTTATTTGGAATTCCTTCGGCGCTGTCGATCCGGGAGAAAGCAGCATGAGTCAGTGGGAGCGGGGAGGCGCTTTCACCATAGTCGTCGACACGCCCGGTATCAAACAGTATCGCTTCGTCTTCTATGCGCCGAGCGGGGAGAAGGCGGTGTGCACCGTGCTCGTGTCGATCGTGTTAACATTCCCTGTATGATGGGGCAGGAAGAAGTAAATCGGCGTGATTTTCTCAAGAAATTGGGATCTGTCGCGGCGATAAGCGCTGCTGAAGCAGTCATTGGGGAGCATGTCGCGCAGGCACAAGGCGTTCCCCTGTTTCTCGAAACATTGCCTCCCGATGTGGTAGAGGTTCCACTCCCAATGCTACGATCAAAAACCGGTGATCGAGAAGTGGTTGGCGCGACGACCATCATACAGGTGTTGTTAGAAAATGGGCTGATCAACCTTGGGCTCAAAACACGAGCCGATACAGAACGTGCCGTGGGCACGATACGAGTTTTCTTGTCAGACTGGAACATATATCAAAAGCCTGAGGACAGAGTTCTGTTCCAGGAATTTGAGAGTTCTCCCAAAGAATATATTCCGCTTTCGCGCGGCAACGGCGACGTACCGATTGGGAAACTGCGTTCGCTATACGTCAACCCTCCGGCCATACAGAGATTTCTCAAGAACACACACTCGCATAGAGGGTAATCATTGGGGTTGGGGTGTGGTATGATTGCCCGCATGGTGAAAAAGAGAGTAAAGGCGAGTGTAACGAACGAGAAGATCATGGGCTTCTTGGTCGAGATGGACGAGCGCATGACGAACATGGACGAGCGCATAATTGACACGAAAAATTACCTCAAAGACGAGGTTGCGACCAAGAGCGAACTCAATATCGTCAAACAGGATGTAAAGGAGGTCAAAGGGGTTATGCAGCCTTTGTCGAAGGCAGTTGATAAGGACGCAAAGACATTGATGCAGCACGACAAAAGGATTCCCGCTATAGAACACAGGTTAGAAATTACCGCAAAGTAACATGAAACACCCTAAAGACGAACAGACGCTCGTTATTGTAAAACCCGATGGCGTCCAGCGCGGACTCGTCGGCGAAATCATCAAGCGCTATGAGAGCGTCGGTCTCAAGCTCGTCGGGATGAAAATGCTCGTCTCGACGCCGGAGCACATCGAGGCGCACTACACCCTTGATCCGGCGTGGCGGCAGGTGACGGGAGAAAAAACGATCAAGAGCTACAAGGAAAAGGGGATGGCGCCGCCTTCCGAGGATCCGCTCGAGATTACCGCAAAGATTCTCGCCAATCTCAAGAAGTACATGACCTCCGGTCCTGTCATTGCCATGGTGTGGGAAGGCGCGCACGCCGTGAAGATCGTCCGCAAAATAACAGGTGGCACCGAGCCCCTTACCTCCGATGTCGGCACTATCCGCGGCGATTTTGTGCTCGATTCGTACCAAATGGCAGATATGGATACTCGCGCGGTGCGCAATCTCATCCATGCATCCGGATCAGTCGACGAGGCGAAGGTGGAGATTGCGCACTGGTTCAAGCCCGAAGAGACAACGGACTATCGCATCATCCACGAGGAGATTTTGTACGACGTCAATCTCGACGGCATTTTGGAGTAGCTGGATTTCTCTTGCGCGTCGATACGGAGTGCTATACTTGGTTGAGCGGTTGGTACTTACACCTGCTTGGTTCAAGTAAGGGAATTCTTATATCGTTGCAAGCATTGCGCCTGCATACTGCGGAAACCCACCTGGCATCCAACCCAGGCTTGCCGTACCCGCCGCGCCCAAGGGACTCCGCTCACGCGGGGTCGTTTGGTATCCATCATGCAAAGCAATGCTATAATTCGGCGACAATGACGAAGAGAGTTCTTCATCCCAATCACACGAAAGTACCCGCCAACTTTTGCCGCCTTCCCGATGGGTACGGCGTCGCGAAGATATGTGTCTCAGGCGCGGCAGAGACAGGCACCTGCGGGCTCGACGCCTACGAGAAAGCGAAAGAGGTCGGGCGCGAGATCGCGCGCCAAGGCGCGATCATCACTACGGGAGCGACGACGGGATTTCCCATGTACGCCGCGATGGGAGCGAAAGACGAGTGTGGTTTCTCGATAGGATTTTCTCCTGCCTCGAATGAGCGCGAGCATGTCGAGACATACCGCCTGCCCACCGACTTTATGGATGTCATTCTCTACACGGGATTTGGGTACTCCGGGCGAGATCTCCTGCTTGTCCGCTCGTCTGACGCGATCATCGTGGGCTGCGGAAGGATCGGGACTATCAATGAGTTTGCGGTCGCCTTCGAAGACAGGCGTCCCATCGGCATTTTGGAAGGTCCGTGGCAGACCGATGAGATACTGCGCGCCATCATCGAGGAGGCGAACCGACCCAACGAAAAGATCGTATACGACTCGGATCCGAAGGCGATGGTGGAGCGGCTGATCGAAATGGTGACGCGGCAAAAAGAAAAGAGCAGTCTGGTGTACAACATGCGCGGCATACCGACAAACGGCGCGGACGTAGAGGTAATCCTGTGATACGCGCGCTGCACGCTCAAGCACTCTGTCCGGAATGCGGGGAAGCGCCCGTATCGCACGCGCTTCACAAAGCGCAATTCCAGCTCGAAACTCTCTTGCATCTCCTGATTGCTCCCATTATGGCACTCGGGCAACGAGCGGTGGATCTCGCCCTGCTGCTTCATCTTGATGCGATTGTGCCGTACCTCGCGGACGCCATGGTGCGGCTTGGTCTTGGCACGGTACGCGACACATGGATAGAGCACGACTCCATACGCACGAAAGCTCTTTTCGAGGGAGCTTCGGCGACAGGCGTCTTTCTCCGGCATTTCAGATTCTTCAAAAGTGCTCGCGACGGGTTTTTCATCGCGGTGAAGGATGGAAAGACGCTCGTCTTCTCGACCCTCCCGCGACCGCGCCGGTCGTCGTCGCGCTCGCTTGAATGGATGGACGACAAGGGCGCACTCAAAGAATTTCTTGTGAGGCATCAGATTCCGACCGCAGACGGCGGAGTCGCGACGACGCGGGGAGAGGCGCTCGCCCTCTACAGGCGGATCGGATCGCCCGTGGTCGTCAAGCCGCACCGAGGGACGCGCGGGCGGCACACGACGATCGGTGTGCGCTCGGAGCGCGAACTCGAACGCGCCTTCGATATCGCGCTTGAGCTGAGTCCGAAAGTCGTCGTCGAGAAAGAACTCTCGGGGATGCTGTATCGCATCACGCTCCTCGGAGGAGATGTCGCGGCTGCGGCGACGCGGGATTTCCCGCACGTCGTCGGCGACGGAGTCTCGAGCGTCTCAGCGCTGCTCGACGAGGAGAACACGGATCCGCGTCGAGACAATTTCGCCTTCTTCAAAATCGAGCGCACTGAGCGCGCCGATGCCCAGCTTCTCGCGCAGGGACTCTCATGGGATTCTGTCCCCCAGAAGGGACAGCGGGTTATCCTCAACGACAAGGTGAGCCGACTGCACGGGACGGTCACGGTGGATGCGACCGACGCCGTACACGCAGACAATCTCGCGCTTTTCAGGCGCATCGCTGATCTTCTGGGCGATCCGCTTATCGGGGTGGATTTCATCATGCAGGATATCGCACGCCCTTGGAGTGAGCAGCAAGGATGCGGCTTGGTCGAGTGCAATGCCATGCCCTACATCGATCTTCACCACTATCCCTACGAAGGAAAGCCGCGCGCTATCGCCACGCGGCTTTGGGAATACGTATTTGAAAATCACCGCTGAAGGTTGGTGCTATTTCTTCAGCTGCTCCACGAGGCGTGCGAGTGTGTCGGCGTGGTTCTGAGCGAGCTCAGAGAGGACCTTGCGATCAAGCGTGATGCCGCCTTTTTTGAGCGCATCGATGAATCGTGAGTAGGAGAGTCCGTGCGGGCGGACGCCGGCATTGATGCGAAGCGTCCAGAGATTGCGGAATTCGCGCTTCTTCGCGCGGCGATGGCGGAATGCATGCGCTCCCGCGTGCTTGATGGCGACCTTCGCGATGCGCTCTTTTTTCGAGCGGTCGAATCGATAGCCCTTGACCTGCGCAAGGATATTCTTGCGGCGTTTATTCTTGAGTGTCCCTCGTTTGACGCGCGACATACTGTTATCAGGGGAGGAAGCGGCTTCGGTCGGCGATCGACAATGCTATAGAGCTGGCGCGACCTTTGCGCTGGCGGGCGCGTCCGCTGTCTTTTGCGTTGAAGTGATTGTGCCCCGGGACCCGAGAAATGACCTTTCCTTTCTTTGATACGCGGAGGCGTTTGGTGAATGATTTGTTGGTCTTCATAGAGAAGCCCTGCCTGCCAGCAGGCAAGCGCCTGGGCTAACGAGAGCAAGGGCATTATGCCCGAAATCGGGCGAAACGCAAATTATCCGGCGTCCGCGGCACTTTCTTCGCCGGCGGCTTCTTTCGGAGCTTTTGGCGCTGCGGAGTGAGCCTTTTTCGAAGTGTCGCGTTCGATCACGACGAGGAGGCCCTTGGGGCTCTTTTGCACCGGCTCTGCGATCTTGTAGTTTTCGGGGATGACCGCGAGAAAGCGCTCCAGACGCTCTTTCAGGAAGTTTTGCTCCATGTATTTGTAGCGTCCCCAGAGGAATAGATCGACCTTGACGCGGTGCCCTTCGCGCAGCCATGTCGCGATCTTCGACGCCTTGATCAGCATGTCGTGCTCCGACGTTCCGATCTTTACCTGCGCCTCTTTTGTCTCAGTGATTTTTGCTTTTGATTTCACCTCCTTGTCCTTTTTCTTCTGTTCGTATTTGAATTTGCCGTAGTCGGTGATCTTGGCGACCGGAGGGTTTGCGTTGGGGGATATCTCGATGAGATCGAGTCCGAGCTCGCGTGCTTTTGCGAGCGCCTCCGCAAGGGGAAGGATACCGAAGTTTTCTCCTTCGGGTCCGAGGCAGCGCACCTCCTTGGCGCGGATGCCTTCGTTCATGCGGGCGCGTTCTTTCTCCGCTTGCGATGTGTACTTAGTGAATCCCATTTGTCGCGAGCACTATATCATGGAGCGATGCGCGAAGCTACCGCTTTTCAATCGATGTATACCTGGGATCGAGGCACGCCTCCGAAGGGGCGCAGATAGGTCATCAGGTTGAGCAGTATGTTTCGCACGTTGGTGAGAACGGCGCCGTACTCGGTCTGTTGCTGAGAGGGAAGCGAACCCGAGAGGTCGCTCGAAGTGAATGTGTCGGACACAGGAAGAGTATTCGAAGGCTGCACCGGCACATAGACGACGCCCTGCGGCGTCTGCTGCGGCTGGAGAAGTATCGCGTTGACGGTCCCCGGATTCAGGGTGATGGGGGCAAGGGTCTGCGTGGTCGTCGATTGGGGGTTCGCGTACGAGCTTATCTGATCGTAGGTCGAGGTGCTCGCCTTCGTACTCGTGTTTTGACTCGCGCTAGTACTCGCGCTTTGCGTCGTGCTTGCGCTGCTTGTCGCGGAGCCTGACTCCGGCGCGCAGGTGGTCGAGTCGGCGCAGCCGTTTTTGCACACTTGATACACCTGGTCGACGCACGCGCTCGTCTTGTAGTAGTAGGTCGAGCCGGAGCAAAAGAATTGCGGGATACACGATGTAGGCATCTGCGCTACTCCGAGACTCGGCTGGATCGAAGATCCTGAGCTCGGCTGGGTGGACGGGGCTGCGGCAGGGGTAGGGCGCATAAAATTGCGGAGCGCTTGCGTCAGCGGCGACGAGGGGGCGGACGACCCGAAGTCGTACGGCGCTGTCCCGCCCGAGCTGCAATTCATGCCGCCCCTCGCGGGAACGAAGTGGACCTTGTCTTTGAATCTAAGGTAAAAGTCGACGCCAAATTGCTGCGCCATGGCGTGGAGTTGCTTGTAGCCGGCTTCTGAGGATGTGTTGACATCGATCGCGATGCCGCGCGGGTGTTCGCAGTTGGCACCTTTGGTGCAGGCAATACCGCCACCGCGCCGGTATTCGTCGGCATACTGCTCTTGCTTTGCGACGCTTCGTTTGCCTTCGCGCACGCACACGGAGTTCGCGCCGCCATTGAGGAGTGGCATCGCGCCGCCTACCTGAGCGCTCGCCGCTTTCAGGAATTTCGCGGCGCACACGGCGAATTTCGCGTCGAGCTCGTTGACCGTCCCGTCGGGTCCCATGCCGCCGAAGTTGTTGCCCGTGGCGCGGCAGAGGATGCTGCGCAGGTATTGCTTCGCTTCACCGGCGCTCTGACCCGTCGTCGCGTCGGTCGCACTCCAGCACATGCCCATCTGAGCCGTCGGGATCGTCGCTTGGGCGAGCTTCAATTCGGCGGCGTTTGCGATCGGCTTCGTGCCAGCGGGGCACTCCGCCGCTGAGGAGTATGTGGCAAAGCCGAAAGACGTCGCTGCAAGCGTCAGGGCGACTGCAGGCGCCACGAAGCGCCTCGTCCGCGCGGAAGCATGTGGAATCATAGGAGGAAGTATACAGAAGAAAATGCGCACACCGGTCGCGCTCTGTGGACGCGCTAGGATCATGGCATGGAAAAGGTGCTCGCCCTTCTCCCGATGCGATTCTCCCGATGCGAAACGGTCTCAAAAGTACACAGTGATCCAGAAATCCCAGTCCCGGTACTTAACAAAATACGTTAAGTATTGGAATGTAAGGAAAGACCGGGGTAAAGAAATGTCCCCGTTTCGCCGGGGACGTGCGTCTGCCTTTCGGCAGATTATAGTTGGAGGATATCTTTGAGCGAGTGAGTACCGTTGGGAAGCGGGTCGCCCTCGACAAGCATTCGGGCGATGATGAGCGCTCCGACCGCGTACGGTCTCAGACTTTTTGTTTCCGTGTAGAGACCGATTTTTATATCGGGTGCGCTAAAAACGATTGTGTGCTTCGCGCGAGCGCTGATGCCACGACGCTCAGCTCGAATCAGCTGCGGTGGAAACCGGAGCTTCTCCGCCATCGCGAGAGCTGTCCCAGACGGTATGTCTCGCTTCGACTTTTGATGTATTTCATCCAGCTGCACGCGCATCCCGTATTGCTCGAGCAGTTGCATTTCAGGGAGCGCTCGTTCGATGAGTCTTACGATCGGCAGCGTACAGTTTGGCGCGATGATGATCGGACACTTCGGGGATATTGGAATGCAGTCGTTCTGTCCCGTAGCCGCGTGTATGAGCGGAAGCGTGTTCGTTTCGCAGAATGTAAGTACATCCGCGAATCGATTCTTGCTTCCGACGTGAATGACGACGGACTGCTCTTCAGGCGCACCCCAAGAAGTCTTACTGTCGGTGTATCTGATTTGTGAGTCGCGACAAGCCGAAGCGATCGCCTCGGTCATGCGACCAGTACCACTGATGTAAACGAACACGGTGATTACTCCTGGCTGACCTTCGTTGATACTGTTGGAGAATGAGTCGAATGTCAAAGGCGGTGGACCAGAGCACGACACAAAGTTAGGGTCTCCTAAAAAACTCAATATTTTTCGGCAAGTCTTCACATCGAATACAAAAACTACCTGTTGTGGAGGTGCGGGGAATTGAACCCCGGTCCAGAAAATGATGCACAAGTGATTCTACGATGCGTAGAGCATTCGATGTTGTTTAGACATCAGACCTACAGCATGCTCAACATAGTCTGACGTCGGACTCTCTTTCTTTAGATCTCTACTCGGAGTGAAGGAGAGATCGGATCCGAAGGGTATGACGCCCGCATCAGCGCATCGGATGTCAGCTGGGCGGACGGTCGTTTAGGCGTTTAAGCGAAAACGAGGCCGAGGTCTTTCGCCTGAATCGGAGAAAGAACCCCCCGTGCAGTTTTGTTTGCACTTAGAGTTTGGACAGTGTAGGGAAGGTGTCCACTTCCGCATCGCACACGGGCGCATTGGATTTCCTGTCGAAGCCAGTCACCCCCCACCTCTAATCCTTCGACAAGCTCAGGATTAGAGGTGGGGACCGGCTGGATATGCTCGCTATGTATTTTTCAACGTACGGTCAATCCGGCGCTTCTCTTCGCGTGCCCGTAGTGAATGACGTTTGTCTCCCTTTTTCTTTCCGCGGGCTACTCCGATGAGGAGTTTGAGATTTCGCCCTCCATTATACACCTTAAGGGGCACTATTGTCAAGCCTTGTTCTCCTTCAGCGGAGGCGACGCGGGCGATTTCTTTCTTGGAAAGGAGGAGGCGGCGGCTCCGCTCCGGATCGTACGACTTCGGCGCATTCGCCGGTTGCCACGCGGGAATGGTCGCGCCCACGAGGTAGGCTTCGCCGCCGCGCGCGACGACGCGCGCGCCTTTGAGGGAGCCGCGACCGGCGCGAAGTGATTTGACTTCGAAGCCGTGCAATTCCATACCCGCCTCGATTTCTTCGAGGATCGTGTAGTCGAGCCCGACTTTTTTGTTTTCTATCGCTGTCATGTCCACACTATACCGCGGAGGGGCGTTGTGTATAATGCGCAGCTATGGCAGATGCGGCTCCTCACAAACAAAAGCCCTCAAAGAAAGCCGGGGGCAGCGATTCTGGCGGTCCTTCGCTGTGGATCCAGATCGCGGCGGCATTCGTCGTTTTCCTCTTGCTTTCCGTAGGATACGCCGCCGTGCGCGAGTACATCGCGAACCCGACCGAAGAGATCCCGCTCTCGCAAATCGCCCAAGACATTCGCGAGGGCAGGGTAGCGTCGATAACGGTGGAGGGCGACAAGATCACCGCCGCGTACGCGGATGATGTGAAGAAGGTGTCTCGCAAGGAGAGCGAGGCATCACTCACGCAGACACTTGCGGGCTATCAGGTGCCGCCGGAGGCGCTCGGCATGGTCGCTATCGATATCAAAGAGCAGGGAGGCGTCCGCTTCTGGACGCTCACGCTCCTGCCGATACTCGTACCGGTGCTATTTTTGTTCGGCGTTATCTGGTATCTCTCGCGCCAGCTCCGCGGCGGCGGCATGCAGGCATTTTCTTTCGGCAAATCGATGGCGCGTCTTTCAAATCCCGAAAACGAAGCGCAGAAAGTCACCTTTGCCGATGTCGCGGGGGCGAAAGAGGCGAAGGTGGAGCTTTTGGAAATCGTCGACTTCCTGAAAAATCCGAAAAAATTCATCCAGATCGGCGCGCGCATTCCGAAAGGCGTCCTTCTCATGGGCGCGCCCGGCACCGGGAAGACCTTGCTCGCGCGCGCGGTCGCGGGGGAGGCGGGCGTGCCTTTCTTCTCTATTTCCGGTTCAGAATTTGTCGAGATGTTTGTCGGCGTCGGCGCATCGCGCGTTCGCGATCTTTTTCAGACGGCGAAAGCCGCATCGCCCGCGATCATTTTCATCGACGAGATCGATGCGGTCGGTCGCGTGCGAGGCGGAGGATACGGCGGCGGCAACGACGAGCGCGAACAGACCCTCAATCAGATCCTCGTCGAGATGGACGGCTTCGAGCCGAGCGAGAAGGTGATCGTCATGGCGGCATCGAACCGCCCCGACGTGCTCGATCCCGCACTCTTGCGCCCTGGCCGTTTCGACCGTCGCGTCACGATCGATCTCCCGGATCGCAAGGATCGCGAAGATATCCTCAAAGTCCACGCGCGCGCGAAGCCCATGGGTCCCGATATCAAGCTTCCGGTGATTGCGGAGCGCACACCGGGTTTTTCCGGGGCTGACCTTGCGAATCTCATGAATGAAGGCGCGATTCTCGCCGCGCGCGAGAACCGCAAAGAGCTCGCGCAATTCGATCTCATCCGCTCGATCGAGAAGGTCATGCTCGGACCCGAGCGCAGGAGCCATATCTTGAACAAGAAAGAAAAAGAAATTACCGCATACCATGAGGCTGGGCACGCGCTCGTCGCATCCGTGCTTCCGTATGCGGATCCTGTGCACAAGATTTCCATCATCTCGCGCGGACGCGCCGCAGGGTACACGCTCAAGCTGCCGCTCGATGATCGGAAGATGCAATCACGCAAAGAGTTCCTAGACGACATCGCGGTTTCTCTCGGCGGCTACGTCGCGGAGAAGACGGTCTTCGACGATCTTACGACCGGCGCATCCAATGATCTGCAGGTCCTGACCGCGCTCGCGCGCGACATGGTCGCTCGCTACGGCATGTCGGAGAAGCTCGGACCCATCGCGTATGATGCCGCGCAAGGTCGTACGCTCTTTGGGCAGGGAGTCGAGGGCACCGAGCAGTCACAAGCGATCGCCTCGCAGATCGACGCGGAAGTGAAGCACATCATCGACGCGGCGCACAAAAAAGCGGAGACCATCATCAAGAAGCACCGCAAGGCGCTCAATGCGATCGCGCAGAATCTCGTCGAGGTCGAGACCATTGAGCGCGATGAATTTGAGAAAATACTGATCGCGAACGGCATCACGCCGAAAAAGAAGCAGGATATCGAGCATCAGCCGATGGCGTAGATTTTCCTCCGAGAAGGTCGCGTCTGGTGTTTTGCGGGGTGCGTGCTACACTCCGGTTTTAATGGATGTCGCATTGCGAAGGAAGCCGATGTCTGAGGCGGAAGAAGACCTCAGCAAGATTCGTGAAGGGCGCGACCTCTCGTTTTTCGACCTCACATCAATCGACCAGGTTTCTCTCAAGGACCTGGCTCTTTTGTACGATGTCGCGCGCAGGTTCCGCGATTACCGCACCTACAAATTCTCCTTCAACAAAGGATACTCGCAGGTCAACGCTTTTTTCGAAGCATCGACCCGCACGCAAGCGAGCTTCGACCTCGCCGCAAAGCAGCTCTCGATGGACACGACGAGCGTCGGCTCGACAAACTCATCGGCGAAGAAAGGGGAGAGCTTTATCGATACTGTCGAGACCCTGAGTGCGTACAATGCGCGCGCCATCGTCATTCGCTGCTCGCAGGCGGGCGCACCGGAATTTGTCGCTCGCCATGTCGCCGCTTCTATCATCAACGCGGGAGATGGATGGCACGAGCACCCGACGCAGGCGCTTCTCGACGCGCTCACCATGCTCGATGAATGTGCATCGGAAGATCTCTCGGGCAGGGTCGTGGTCGTGGTCGGAGACATCAAGCACTCGCGCGTCTTCGGCTCGCTCGTGCGGATCTTGAAAAAGCTCAACGCGACAATCCGCGTCGCAGCACCTGAGACGTTTCTGCCGGACTACGTGGAGAAATTCGGCGTCAGCACTTCGTGGAGCGTCGAAGAAGCAATCGAAGGTGCTGATGTCATCTACGCGCTGCGCGTACAGGAGGAGCGCGGCGCGAAAGGGGATATCCCGACCTTGCGAGAATACTCAAAGACATTCGGTATCTCCGCGAAGCGCCTCGCGCTCGCAAAGCCGGAGGCGATCCTCATGCACCCGGGTCCCGTGATGCGCGATATCGATGTGCACTCCGCGCTCGTCGCGCGCCACCCGCAGTCGCGCATCTTGCGGCAAGTAGAAAACGGCATGGCACTTCGCAAAGCGCTTCTGTGGCTCATGTGTGACCGCGCCGACGGCGCCACCAAATCATACGAGCTGCTATGAGCACCCTCCTTATTACAAACGGCAGAGTCATCGATCCTTCTTCGAAGAGAGATGAGGTGGCAGATGTCTTTATCGTCGATGGAAAGATACAAGAAGTCGGGAAGCATATTTCTGCGATCGCGGAAAAGACGATCGACGCTACCGGATTAGTGGTCGCGCCCGGTCTGGTCGATATCCATGTGCACTTCCGCGAACCTGGTCGGGAAGATATGGAGACGCTCGAGACGGGCTCCCGCGCGGCGCTCGCGGGAGGTATCACGACCGTCGTCACCATGCCGAATACCGCGCCCATCGCCGACAATCAGACAGTCATCGAATTCATCGTGAAGCGCGCGCGCGAGCTCGACCTCATCACCATCTATCCGGCTGGCGCGATCACCAAGAACGAAGCGGGCTCGATGCTTGCTGAAATGCGGGAGATGAAGAATTCCGGCGCGGTCGCTGTTTCCGACGACGGCGTAGACGTCGATAATCCGGGCGTGCTCCTGAGCGCGATGGAGTACGCGAAGACTCACGACATGCTCCTCATGAATCATTGCGAGACGCCGGAATTGGATGAGAGCGGCGTCATGCACGAAGGGTGGGTCTCGACGGAGCTCGGACTTCCCGGCATCCCCGAAGTCGCAGAAGATCACGGTGTCGCGAAAGGCATCATGCTCGCGCAACGGTCGGGCGCGCGGTTTCATATCTCACACATGTCCACGAAAGCCGCCGCGGCGGCGCTTCGCGAAGCGAAGCGCGCGGGTCTTGCCAATGTGACCGGCGAGGTCTCGGTGCAGCACTTCGCGCTCACCGACGAGGAGTGCCGCGGCTACAACACACATGCAAAGATGTACCCGCCGCTCCGTTCGCGAGATCATGTGGATGCGATCGTCGAGGCGATCAAAGACGGAATCATCGATGCGCTTACCACGGATCATGCGCCGCACATCGAACCAGACAAGATCAAGCCATTCGCGGACGCCGCACGCGGCACCGTGGGGCTCGAGACAAGCTTCGCCGTGATGAACACCTATCTCGTGAAAGCCGGGCACATCCCGCTCTCGCAGGGTATCGCGCTCATGACGCATAAGCCGGCGGAGATCATCCGGCAAAAGAAGGGGACCCTTGCGGTAGGCGCGGACGCCGATATCGCGATATTCGATCCGGATAAGGAGTGGATCGTCGATGAAAAGGAGTTCTTGTCGAAAGGCAGAAACTCGGTTTTCATAGGGAAGAAACTTGTCGGCAAGGCGGTGCACACAATCGTCGGCGGGAAGGTGAAGATGAGCGGAGGAAAGATCGTATAGCGGATGCTATACTGCCACTCCATGAAAAAATCCGACACTGCGGAAAAGGCGCTCGCGCTCCACAAGAAGCTCGGCGGGAAAATCCGCATCGTCCCCGCTACCCCGATACGCAATCGTGCGGATCTCGCGCTCGTCTATACACCCGGCGTCGCCGCGGTCTCTTCGTATGTCGCAAAACACCGTCAGAAGGCGCGCGAATATACGATGAAGGGCCGCACGGTCGCCGTCATCTCCGACGGTTCGGCGGTCTTGGGTCTTGGCAATATCGGCGCCTATGGCGCGCTTCCGGTGATGGAAGGAAAGTGCGGCATTTTCAAGTCATTCGCCGATGTGGATGCCGTACCGCTCGTACTCGATACGCAGGACGCGGACGAGATCGTGGCGACGGTGCTTCGCATCGCGCCCGCGTTCGGGGGGATCAACCTCGAAGATATCGCGGCGCCGAAGTGCTTCGAAATCGAGCGCCGCCTTGTGGAAGCGCTCGATATCCCCATCATGCACGACGACCAGCATGGGACCGCGGTCGTCGTCCTTGCGGGTCTCATCAACGCGATGAGAGTGGTCGGCAAAAAGCTGTCGCGCTCGCGTATCGTGGTCGCGGGCGTCGGCGCTGCGGGCGTCGCGACGATCAAGCTCATCAAGAAGTACGCACCGGGCGCGCATATCGTCGCCGTCGACAGCAAGGGTGCGATAGGGCTCTCGCGCACCGATTTGAATGACGTGAAGCGCGGGCTTTTGGAGAGTGCGATCCTCGCCGGCGATGCAGAAGGGC
>CAIOKC010000021.1 GCA_903858755.1 uncultured bacterium
AACAGATAGGACGTTAGCTCAACATAGATGTGATTGTGTATGAACTTGCCCTTTGCTCTTGCAAAATGCCAGACATGTGATATAATCGCCACCAGATGGTATTCTGCACTTCCGCAGAGACCAGCATAAGGAGACACTACATGCGCATCTTGCTCGCGCTCGCGGTGGGTTCCCTGACCCTCAGCTCTATCTCTGCCTCTGCGGAAGCAACGGCGGAGAGTTCCCTTATCATCGGTGCGCGCAATGTGCAAAGTGCGCGCCAAGGTCAGGCGATCTATTGCACCAAACCGCGGACGAACACTACGGAACGGTGTCGTGAAGATTTCGAGGCGTACATTAAGGCAACGATCGAATTCACGGGTCTGCACCTGACCTTCCTCGTCGCAAAAGAAAAAGGCGAGGAAGAGAAGTGGGTTAAGCGTCTCGAGGAGCGAGCGAATTCCTTCCACAGGAAGGTATTCGAGCTCGCGGAATCCCTCGATCGCGACTACGTTCCACTGCCGTCGACAAGTCAGTCGCCCGCTCCGTCGACCGTCGGGCAATCCACGCCCACGGTGAAGCCGAAGCCGGCGGCGGTCCGACAGAAAACGAAGTGAGCCGACACGTGGTCGGCTCACCCCCAACAACAGACGTGCCCGCGCAAGCCGGCACGTCTGTCTCTTTTTATTCAGTCTGTTGTACCTCGCAAAAATCCCCATCGGTCATATTCCCAATCAGACGCCATGGCGTCGCATTGGGAATATTGGCGATACTCTTCTCGCGCGGTAATTCCGCACGAGAAGGACGATCTCAAATGGGGCACTGGGATCGGCAAACGCCGAATTAGTAGTCTTCGCCTCCCATCGCGCCTCCGCCCGCTGGAGTATGTTTTTTCTCTTCCGGGATATCCGCGACCGCGGCTTCGGTCGTGAGGAGGACGGCGGCTGCAGACGCCGCATTCTGCACGCCCGAGCGTGTCACCTTCACCGGATCGATAATGCCCGCTTCGTACATGTCGACGATCGCTTCGTCTTCCGAGGCGGAGAGCGCGTTGAATCCGAATGCGGGACCTCGCTTCACCACCTCCTGCAAGACGACCGCCGCATCCTGCCTGCCGGCATTCTCCGCGATCTGCAAAAGCGGCGCGGAGAGTGCAGAGAGCAAAATGCGGTAGCCGATCGTGTGCTCGTCGTGCGCCTTCGGGTCGAGTTTCTTTTTCAGTTTCTCAGCGACCTTCGCAAGCGCAGCTCCGCCTCCCGGGACGATCCCCTCCGCGATCGCTGCCTTCGTCGCATTGACCGCGTCTTCGATCTTGTCTTTCAGGTACTTCATTTCGGTCTCCGTCGCAGCGCCCACGCGGATGACGGCGACGCCGCCTGAGAGCTTCGCGATTCGCTCCTCGAGCTTTTCTTTATCGAATTTGGAATCGGTATTCTCCACCTGCTTGCGAAGCGATGCGACGCGCTCTTGGATGTCGGATTTCTTGCCTTTGCCGCCCACAATGACAGTCGAATCTTTGGTCGCGACGACGCGCTGCGCGCGCCCGAGCATCGAGAGTTCGGCTTTTTCGAGCGAAAGTCCGAGATCGTCGGTGACGACCTGCGCACCCACCGTGGTCGCGATATCCGCGAGCATTTCTTTCTTGCGGTCGCCGTAGCCCGGCGCTTTCACGGCGAGCACGCTGAACGCGCCTTTCAATTTGTTCACGATGAAGGTCGCGAGCGCCTCTCCATCCACATCGTCCGCGATGATGACGAGCTCTCGCTTCCCGCTTTGCGCGATTTTCTCAAGCAAAGGAAGAATGTCTTTAATGACGGAGATTTTCTTGTCGGTGATGAGAATCGGAGCGTCCTTCGCTTCAGCCTCCATGCGCTCCGCATTCGTAATGAGGTACGCAGATACGTAGCCTTTGTCGAATTCCATGCCTTCCACGTAATCCGCCTCGATGCCGATCGACTGCGATTCTTCCACGGTCACGACGCCGTCCTTCCCCACTTTCTCGACGATGTCGGCGATGGTGGTGCCGAGCTCTTCGGACTCCGCAGATATGGAAGCGACCTGGCGAATCTCATTCTTGGTTTTCACCTCCTTCGCCACTCGCTTGAGCTCCTCGACGGCGTCTGCGGCAGCTGCTTCGATGCCGCGCCGCACCATCATGGCGTTCGCCCCGAGCGCGGTGCGCTTCAATCCTTCGTGGATGATCGCCTGCGTGAGGACGACCGCCGTCGTCGTCCCGTCGCCGGCTTTGTCGTTGGTCTTGGTGGCGACCTCCTTCACGATCGAGGCGCCCATGTCTTCAAACTTGTCTGCGAGCGTGATTTCCTTCGCGATCGAGACGCCGTCGTTGGTGATGGTCGGGCTTCCCCACGATTTCGAGAGCGCGACATTGCGTCCCTTCGGACCGATCGTGACCTTCACCGCATTTGCGACGATGTCGACGCCGCGCTTCAGCGCCGCGCGCACGTCTTGGTCAAAGATGACTTGTTTTGCCATAGGAATAGTTGTTAGCCACTAGAGTACATTCGTTGGTAAATCTAAAAAATGCCGAGGATGTTGTTCTCCGATATGACGTAGTACTCGATCTCGTCGATCATGACTTCGTCGTATCCGTATTTCGAGAACATAATCTTGTCGCCCACGCGATAGCGTACGGGCAGGATATCGCCCTTGTCGGTGCGCTTGCCTTCGCCGACAGCGACGATTGTGCCGCGCTCCGGCTTCTCCTTGCGAGCCGAATCCGGGATGATGATGCCCGACGGCGACTTCTCGTCCGCCGCCTCGTGCGGCTTCACCAAGACGCGATCACCCGACGGCTTGAAGCGGATCGCCGCGCTTTTTCCTGCTACGTCTTTCTTAATCTTCTTCTTCATACATGTGGGAATAAATCTTGATAAATGAGGGTGCGGCAGCGCCGCGACCGAGATACTATAGGCAAACCCCCCGCCTCGGTCAAGCGGTTGACTCAAAAGAGCTGCCGTGCTATCCTTCCTCGCGATGGTTTTCCTCCAAATGTACCTGCCGTACGTGCAGATCGGTCTCTCGATCCTCCTTATTGCCGCGATACTATTGCAGCAGACAGGAGCGTCTCTCGGCGGCGCATTTGGCGCAGACAATTTCTCGTCGGGCTTCCATACCCGTCGCGGACTTGAGAAGACCCTCTTCCAGGCGACGATCGTCCTTGGTATACTGTTTGCGCTGTCCGCACTCGTCAATCTTATT
>CAIOKC010000022.1 GCA_903858755.1 uncultured bacterium
ACGGGTGGGCGGGGCAAACGCACAGAGAAAAGCAGACCTTCCTAAAATCCTTCCCTCCAAAATCTTCGGCTTTGTATTTTCCGAACCTCTCGACACGCGCGCGAAGCGCGCGGCATGCCCCAAAATCAGTGGTTTTCTTTGGCCGCCATCAAAGAAAACCACGCAGAATCGAATCTTGTTTCCGAACTGGTGACACTATACAACGCCGCTAGAACCCATTTCGAGCGCTCCGCGCTCTAGCCGCTCGCTTCGCTCGCGGCCCCTCGCCCCGCCGCTGAATCCCACCATTTTCAATCTCGCGGGGAATGCATTTTGAGCGGATGGGCGGCGGGGCGAGTTTTCTCGCAAAAATGGACAGAATATGTAACGAATGGTACAATGCATAGAGACCAAAAAGAACTTTACAAACGCTGGCAAATTCGCTACAGCAGAAAGCAACCTTTCAACAAGGTGATTTTCTGCTGTGGCGAGACCGATCGGTTGAGCCCTAAGTGCATTTTGCAACAGCACAACCAAGGGAGATTGTCATGGCGGCTTTTGCTGTCACCGGCGATCAGGCTCTGCGACTCGGAAACAGGTTCGCGGAGTTGCAAAGGCAACTTTTCCTGCAGCGTGAGACGAAGCTCGATCCCGAGCGCGTCATCGCGACTTTGCAGGGAATGACGGAGGGCAAGCTCACGCCGTTCGCGGTGGGTTTGCGCGGACGCTTCATCCGCACGATGCCAATCCTGATCGGCGGCGTATCGAAGGACGAGCTCGCCGAGCAGGTGAAGGCGGCTGGGCGCGAGCTCGGCAACTACGCTGCGAGCATGATGCGGCACGAGCTGTTCACCACGCTCGCCGAACCGGAGCCGTGCATTCTCATTGATCTGTCTCCGGCGGATCTCGGCTTCACCGAAGAGCCGACCACGAGCGAGCTGCTCGACCCCGCGCGGCTCGTCAAATTGAGCGAGGCCAACCTCGACGACGGCTGGGTACTCGAACTCTGTCCTGCCGAAGTCGGCCCCCACCTCGCGATCCAATACAAGGACCAGCCGAAGGGCGAAGTCCTTTGGGTCGCGATGGAGCGGATTCCTGACTCCGACGGCTACCCGAACGTGTTCAGCGTCGGGCGGTACGACGACGGCGGGTTGTGGCTCCGCGACGGTTGGGCGGCTCCCGGCAGTCGCTGGGGTCTCGACGCTCGCATCGTGGTCCGTCTCCGCAAGGTGTCCTCGGCTTCGGTCGCTTGACGCTTTGCACTTGCACTCTGGGCTTTTGCCCTTGGCTCGGCGCTTCTGCGCCGAGCCTAAATTTTTGATAAAGTATGGAACGGTAGTAGGTGAATACGCGGGCGGTCACGGCTTCCCGCTACCGAATCCAGTTTTCATATCTGCGAGAGTGCTTCCGGTTACGGCTTGAAGCAGAGTGCGATATGCGAGCTAAAAAATGAAGATACTTGGTGCGAGGTGCTAGGGCATTTGAGATGCCGAATTCGATTCAACCCAAAGAGTATTCGATGGGTGGTGGCATAGACGGCACTTCGTACAGTTCCGACGGCGACCCGAACGTGCTCAACTCGAACCGCAACGACGACGGGCAATGGTTGAACGCAAATTTCGACAACCCCGACAACCAGTGGAATGTCAGCGGCGCGTTCGCGCTCCTCGTCCCCGAAACTCTCTTCACTTCTCACCCCGCTCCGGCGGGGTCGAGTTTTTCATAAGTTGGCCGTTCCAGCCACCGAGCATTTTTCCTACCTCGTCCATCACTTCGGAGAGCGCGACATATTTCTTTGTGTCGAGCGATTTAGATTCCCACAAAATCATAAGCAACAACTTCAGCGTGTCTACTTTGCGCGTAGCAAGCCGCACAAGGGGTAATTTTTCTTCACGAGAAAGAAAAGCAGCCGCAGAAGTCGCCTCTATGGTTTCAACGAACAACGCATCTATTCTCGCACCCAAAGAATATCTGTGAATCTTCGGTAGTTCAGAATGGTAGGTATGCCAGAGCAAGTAAGCCTGTTTGATTCGCTCCAAAATCGGGAGCAGATTTCTGCGGGGGGGGGCGACGTCAGTGGTTTTTCCGCTCATACCTATGAAGATATCATCTCTGTCGAAAACTTGCTCGCCGCATGGCGAGAATTTTTACGCGGTAAACGCAGTAAGCGAGACGTACAAGAGTTTCAGCACAATCTGATGGACAACGTGCTAGCCCTTGTGTGTGATTCACCCGACCTGCTGAACACTTTTGAGCGGTGAAAGCAGTGTAGTTCGCGAGACGTGGTTTCGCAACTTTTCTTGCAGGTATTCTTTCGGTGTTTTCCCTTTGAGTGACATGTGCGGCCGTTCTTCGTTGTACTCCTTTTCCCAATTTTTCAGGAGGCGCATGCAATGCTGGATCGAAACGAAACGGGTAATGCCGTAGAACTCTTCCTGATCGGTACGATGCGAGCGTTCGACTTTCCCATTCTCTTCCGGATGACACACTTTCGTTTTGCGATGGCTAATACCAAGATCGTCCAAGTGCCAGGTAAATTGTTCCGAAAATTCTGAGCCGTTGTCAGTCTGTATTTGCTTGATTGCAAAAGGAAGCGCTTGTTGCACCTGGCGGACAAAGTCATTCGCATTTGCGACCGTGTTGTGGTCGTAGATCCGCAGCACGCGATAGCGGGTGCAATCGTCGATTGCGGTGAATTGGTAGTACCGCTTGCCCGCAAACCCTGTAGCTTCGAGGAATTTCACGTCGATTTGCACGCGCTCCCCGGGAAGCTCTTTCTCGTATCGTTGCGGGTACCGTTGCCACTTTTTGTGGTACTTGAGCCGGTTGAGCCCGTGTTCTTTGTAGAGCTTCCAGATGGTGCGTTTTGAGACGAACCAGTTCATCTTTTGCCGCAAGTAGAGTGACATGCGACCCGGACCGTATCGTCTTTGCAAACGGAGTTGAAGAATAGTCTCTCGTACGTCCTTCGGCAGCCAGCGATGTATTTTGTGCGGTCGGCAGGACTTGGTGCGCAACCCCTCAACGCCGAGCGACAAATATCGATGGTACCAGAGGTAGAAGGTGCCTCTGGTAATGCCGAAGTAACGGCATGTGGGTGCAACCTTCTTCGTGATCTGTTGGTAATGTTCGATCCAGCGGAGGCGCTGTCGCGCCCGCGGATCATTTTTTAGCACGTCGTGTTTTGACATACGTTTGTGTAAAAAAGCGAATAATTCCGCTCACACAAAGTGTACAGGAGGTGGGTAAACCTTAGACACGAAAGGGCTTGACAAAGAGTTGTGATGGGTGTATACTGTTTGAGTAAGTTTAGTTCCTTTCCAAGACAATAAGACAATCTTTTTAAGAGGAGAGAGTCTTCAAGCCCTGAAGTAAATAGGGTCAATCATTCCTGCCGCAAGGCTAAGGACGCAAGCTGAGGTCTGTTTGCGCTCCGCATGGATGGTTGCTACTGATCACGTTTGCGAAAAAGGCAAAGGCGATTGGGAGATCTCTTCCTTAAAGATGGTAAGCCCTTGGGCGAGCCGTACTCGGAAGATGTCTCTCAGTCGCCTTTTTCGTTGTTAGGACACTTTGCAAAGAATCACTTCTTTCCAACATTGTCCTCGCCACGACAGTATGTGCAGTCGACGAGCAGGACGGTTCATTGACAACTAAATAGGTAGAACAGGATAACGCAGAACAATGTGCGCGAAAGCGCAGACTGCAATGTTATTCCTCTTCTCCGGCGTTACCCCACCCGGGTAGTGCTGGAAGGAGGGATCGCATAACGCGATTCCTGGTTTTCGCCAACCGATGGCGAAGCGGAATGGAGACGGTCATGAAAAAGATTGTCCTCGCCGGTCCGCCTCGGTCCGGCAAATCGTGCATGCGCGAGGGGCTGAAACAAGCCATTCGTGCGATCCCCGGCAACGCGGTGTATCCCTATGTGATCACCGCTTGTCCCGACGGCGAAGGCGCGTGGTTCCAGGAAACTGTGAACAACGACCCCGAGCTGGCGGCGGCGTGCAAGGCGGCCTACAAGGCCAAGTTCACGCCGGAGTTCGTGAAGCGGGTTGCGGACTCGGTTCGCAGCTGCTCGTTGGAGCTGACGCTCGTCGATATCGGGGGCATCACCTCCGTTGAGAACGAGGCGATCTGCGCCGGTGCTACTCACATCGTCATCCTCGCTGGCGACCCCAGCAAGGTGCCGGAGTGGCGCGAGTTCGCGAAGAAAGTCGGACTGGCAGTCGTGGCCGAGATTCACTCGGACTACCACGGCAGCGAGGACAACGTCGAGGGTATCGCCCAAGACGGAATCCTCCGGGGTTCGGTTCACTACCTCGAAAGAGGCGAACCGGTCTCTGACCGCCCGATGATCCAAGCGCTCGCGAAGCATCTGCTCGCGATCTAATGGGATCTGTCGCACTTCCGACATGAGTAGGGATCCTGCTGAATTCATAAGGCAGGGCGAGACTGCAGAAGTAGAGTTGTAGACTTTCACCTCAACCCTGCCAGCAGAGCTGGCAAAAAGGAGAAGTAAAATGACAACCTACAACATCACCCGCGACGGCGACACCCTCAAGATCGGGTTCGGCCAGCCCGCCCAGAACGACCAGATCGTCCGCGACGTTGTCGCGCGACTGGCCGAGATGGAGCAGGCCGGCGAGCTCAATGGCGGGGGCGTCATCAAGCTCAATGGGCCGGCGTCGCTGCCGGTGGCCGTGGCGATCGCGCACGGCGTCCTCCACAAGTTCAGCGCCGTCGGGGTCTTCGACCCCAAGCTGAACAAGTATGTGGTGGCCGCCACGCACGACCCCGCCTACGGCGTCGGCGACCTGATCGACTAGCTCTTTCTCTAACCAGTTGGCAGATCTGTAAAACTGCCTCCGTCGCGGAGTGTGTACTCCGCCCGATGATGGCCCAAAAGGGCCGAAACGGAATGGTATTGCCGATGACCTCACTATCGGCGTAGCAAAACCCGACGTAGGAAACTAAGCCGATCGTTGGGAAAGGAGAGTGAAATGGATAGTCTCGGATGGAATGACCCCGCTGACCGCGGTATCAACTTGGCGTATCGCCGCAAGGGAGAACGTCAGGAACACGGCTTCTACGGTCTGGTCTACGTGCTCGATACAAGCACGATCGACCAGGGCCAGCCGGAAATGACTGCGATCGCGCGGGACAAACTTCCGCTCGTCGATGGGACACTGGACCTCACAAAGGTTCCGGTCGTTGGCATCGGCGGTAAGCGCAAGTGGCAGCCGAGCCGCGTGCGCGACTTCCTCAAGAAAAATCCCGGGTTCCAGGGAGCGTTTGTGCTCTACCCCGGGTCGGGAAGTTGGGATCTCGGTGAGGGAGCGGTTTTCGTAACCTCTCTCGACATCTTGAGCGGTAAGCGCGTCTCCGGCGGTAAGCCGGAAGAGGGCTTGACCAACTACCGTTGGAGCCGCGACGGCAAGTACCTCGCCGATCGAGCAGTGATGCTCCATGGCAAGGTGCTCAAGACGCTCGAAAGCGATTTGGAGCAAGTGCCGGGCGTTGATGTGCTCATTGCCGCGTGGATGCGCGGTAAGCCGTTCGAACATCGGTTGTATGAAGAGATCGGGCAGACGGAAACGACTGTCCGCACACTCGAATACCGCCGAGTTCTGCTCTCGGGTGAACGACCGCGCGATCCGCGCGCGCTCGTAGTCGACAAACTCGGCGCGAAGTTGCGTGCAGCGGGCATCGAGAAGGTTGCGGATATTCCCGACGACCTTTCAATCACCGCCCAGGATGTCGTTCCAGACCTCGTAGCCCAAGCGGAAACGCTTGGAACCATCGAGGTCCCAGGCCTCGGCCGCCGACTGCCGCAACGCGTACAAAACCGAATGTACGGCACGTCGCTTATCCTTAATATGACGAACGAAGACGTTGCAAACACGGTCGCATGGCCGTTCAGCAATGTCTATCCCGTCATCGAGGAAGGAATTGACGGCCAGGGCTACGAGTCGGGTTTCGGGACTCTCAAAGATATTCTGGAAGGTCCCGAAGCTGAGCGTTGGCCTGCGCTCAAGAAAGATCTGACCAAACGTTGGGTCTACTGTCGCAGGATTTTCCACAAGGAGACACCGACACGAGCTCCTTGGGATAAGTAAAAAGTTCTATCAGTTCTCGGTTTACCTTGAGCGGACGCTTGGATCACTGCGTTCGCTCCTCTATTCAGCTCGCGACTTCGGTCGTAAGCTGATTGAGGAAGTCCCTATGGGGCTATAGGTCGTTCGACGGAATCGGATCAGGATGCAGTGTGAGTTAGATCATTTCGGACTGACAGCTTGAAAAAGCTGGCAAGATGAAATGCAAAATCTCTCTCCTCTTAGCACTGCGGCTTGGCTCGTATAATTTCAGTCGCTTCGGCCTGTAGCCCTGTGGGGATTTCTGTATTTGAGGGAGACCCATCGCCTCATTTGCTTTGCCGAGAACGCGATCCAGCGCCACTTCATAGTACCGGCGTGGTCGGAGATTCTACGGTAGAATGAGGTCATGGATTCGGAGAATGAAGAGGTGATTCTCGAAGTGAGGCGCGAGGTGCGGAGCATGCGCACATACATGCGATACATCGCCCTTGTGCTCACTCTAGTCGCCTGTGCGCTTGCGGTCGCGGCACTGCTCGCGTGGCAATCGTATTCGCGGAGCGTCGAATCTGCGGTCGAAGAGATGCGGCTCAGTATGCAGGAAGTGCACGATATGACCGCGCAGACCGCCGCGCTCCTTGAGGAGGCGAAGCAGACTATGGCTGACGTGCGAAGAGCGACCGGCGCGGCCGCGCCGGTCATAGAAGAAGCCCAGAAGACCGTACAAGAAGTGCAGAGTGCGACCGCTCCTCTCAATCTCCTGCGCTCGATCCCTGTCCTGAATTGGTTTTTCTGACACACAGACAGGGTTTCTGCCTCGCTATGTGGCGCGGGAGTCGGGGGGGGGGGGATCCTTATTGGAGTGCTTTGATTTTTCCGCGTACGGAAGATGAGAGGAAACTCAAGTAGGTAGCGTACTTGTGGTGCGATTCGGCAAGAATGGCGCGAAAGAAATCGTCGGCGATCTTGTCTATGGTGGTCTTTTCGGGTTGCGAAAGCACAAGATTACTTTTGTTCATGTGCTCCGCGTCGGCAAGTACTATTTTTGACACCGATACCCAGAAAGGGATATCTGCTGCCGGAAGCGCGATGTTTCGTGCCCGGAGAAAATCGTCGAACTTGCGCACATCCTCGGGCGCCAGCTCCTCTCGGACAGTCCTGACCACTTTCATATGCTTGAGGTGCTCGAGGTGGCTCATGTACAAGATGGTTCCTATGTGACCGAACGGGTACTCGACCACCTGAATGCGCGGATTCGCCCGAGAGGCCTTGTCGGCGATTTCTTTGCCGAATTTTGCAGGGATATACAGATCGTTCTTTCCTATGGCAATGACCGTATCATCTCCAAGATTCTCGCAATTCTCATACGGGAGAAGCAAGCCATGTTTTTCGTCTTTGAAGACTGAGTTGTATGCTTCGCCATCGGTAATCCCCAGATCCACAACATCCCGCTTTATTTGTTCCAATACAGAAGAGGCGAATATTTCCCGACCGAGCCCGGATCCGGACGCGATACTGAGGAAGCGCCCTTTGTTTTGCTCTGGGAGTCTGTCTGCGGTGAAAAAGCCACCACCATTTGCAGCACTGTAGGAAATCACGTTTATCCGCTGCCCAGGGTTCTCTTTCAGAATCTTGTCGACATACCCTTGAGCTGTTTCGACAGCTTGAATGAACAGCTTTTTCGTGACCTCCGGGTCTTTGTTGACGAACGCTCCCGGCGTTGATACGGCGAATGAACGACCCCACTTGGGGATGAATCCGTATTCGTAGCAGCTCTCTACATCGGCGTCCCACGGTAAAAACACGATAGTCACCTCGCCGTCGCCGAAGTAGTGCTCCGACCCACGCCTGTCCACCTCTCGAGCTTCCATCCACACACGCCCGTACCGCCTGCTCGGATCCGCGAGATCGTCGTTGAGCGAGACGTATGCGCGATCGAGCTGGGAGTCTAGCAATTTTTGCGGGTCGCGCATCAATTCTCGGATCAGCGTTGCTCCCTTCAATCCATACGATGCGGCATCTATGAATGGCTTGACGACTGCTTCATGACCAATCGCCGCCAGCTCTCTCGGATCTGAGAGGGAGCGGGCAGACTCTGGGCGAATACGAATATCCGGGACGGAGCCCCCACGCTGTGGGGGTCGGAGGTCCCCTTGGTTGTCGGGAAGACTTTCCAGCATGTGCGTAATAATATCATTTGGTCTGTACGGTTGTGCACAGTGTGCAATGTAATCGGCACCCTCAGCAGTTAGAATGTTTAGCATCACGTATGCGCTTCGTCCTTAGAAATGTCGGGAAGCGATTGGCAGGGAGTACTCGGTATAAGGTCCGTTTCAGGTTCGCAGATGGTAGTGAAGTCAAGAACTGCACCGAGAGTGAAGTGCCCGATATCTACGTCCACTTCAAGACCAGAAAGTCCGAATGGTTCTCGGTACTCTTCTTCTATGAAGGTCTGTTCGATGAATATATCGCCGGCAACGTCGACCTTGAGGGAGAAAATCCTCTTGCGAAACTAATGGATGCGGGTTATGAGGTCGGCATTCTTGCCAGCGGCAAGGAGCATTCTCCGAGAATCCCTCACATGGTGTATTCGTTCAAGAATCCGCTGCAGGGTGTTCGCTCAGTCTGGCAGCAGATGACGCAGAACAACCAACGATACGCACGAGCGAAGCGCAACGCGGAGTATCATTATTCGCTGCACCCAAAATTGTTTGAGTACATGTTGGGACCGACCGTCGGATACTGCGAGGGGTACTGGGTGGACGGGACAAGGACGCTTGATCAGGCGAAACACAACGTGTACGAGTACATATGTAAGAAGCTCAGGTTGCAACCGGGCGATCATGTCGTGGAGGTAGGTGCCGGATGGGGATTCTTACCAATTTATATGGTGAAGAATTATGGGGTGAAGGTCACTGTCTACAATCCTGTTGCGCGACAAAATGATTACATGCTCCGTCGCTTTCGGGAGCATGGGGTGGCGGACGACATACGTCTGATAGAAGGAGAGCATCACGACATCATGCGGGAGGCTGGGAAATTCGATAAATTCGTCTCCACTGGTGTGCATGAGCACCACGGCTTGGATCGGGATATGTATCACTTGTGGTGGAAAAGTATTGCAACGGCACTCAAGCCTGGCGGCATCGGGCTTATATCGACCTCGTCGGTGAATTATCGGGCAGCCTCGAACTACCTTTCGCTCAAGTATACGTGGCCTGGGGGGCACTTGCCGAGCATACCGCATGAAATTAGCGAGCTGAACGACCATGGTCTCATGCTCATTGAGATTGAAAATCTGTGGCCGCATTACCAAAAGACGGTCGCCGAGTGGCGTGAACGATTCAAGAAGTATTGGTCGCAAATCCAAGCTTCCGATCCGCACGTATTTAATGAGCGTTTCAGAAGACATTGGACAACGGTGTACCTTGAGGGTATTTCGCAGACTTTCTTCCACAATTTAGATAATTCACACATTCTCTTCCAGAAAGGACGCGACAGTACGCACTACCCGTGGACGCGTGAATGTAAGTACGAATGCGACTTTCGGACCGGAGAGCAGCCTGTCGAGTGTTATGCGATCTCTGATGCCGCGATAACGCCTACGGAGCCGATTGCTCTCGACCAAGTCGCGGAACCATACGGAGGTCATGTCGGAGAGCCCTCTCGACGAGCATGAAGTGGTTTCTCACGCACCGGAGTGAGCGGCGCTTTGCGCCATACGTGGACTCACTCTTGTATCTCGGGGGGATTGCGGGTCCGGTCGTTACTTTGCCACAGGTGGTGCAGATATTCGCTCAGCAAGACGCGGGCGGAGTGTCTCTTTTTTCGTGGAGCGCATATCTGGTGGGCGCAAGTATTTGGTTTACATACGGGCTTATTCATCGGGAAAAGCCCATACTCTTTTTCAATGCGCTCAATATCCCGATTTACGCAGCAGTAGTTCTAGGAACAGTTTTGTTCGCATGAGTGGAGATTGCAGCCTACAATGACCCTCGCCGCCATGAAAAACCGCATCCTCGTCTCCGGATCGATTGCGTACGACCGCATCATGGTTTTCCCCGGTCTTTTCCGAGACCACTTTCTCCCTGAAAAAATGCATGCGCTCTCCGTGAGCTTCTCGATAGAGAAGCTCACCGAAGGTTTCGGAGGCACGGGGGGCAACATCGCCTACAATCTTTCGCTGCTCGGGCAGCAGGCAGTGCTCTGCTCCGCTGCGGGGAATGATTTTGAGCGATACCGAGAGTGGCTCGTCGGGCGCGGAGTGGAAGTCGGGAGTATCGTGATCTCTGAGAAGCCGACCGCGGGAGCATATGTAATGACCGATATGGAAGACAATCAAATCACCGCGTTTCATTTCGGAGCGGGGGAGAAACCATGCGCAGACACAATAGAGATGAAGGATTTGGATCTCGCCATCGTCGCGCCGGGCAATATCGCCGACATGCTCTGCGTGCCAGCGCGCTGTCGCGAGGCGGGGGTACCCTTTTTCTGCGATTCGGGTCAGCAGATCACCGGGCTCTCGGCGGATCAATTGCAGGAGCATATGGAAGGAGCCGCCGTCCTTTTCGGCAACGACTACGAAATGGATATGGTGATGAAGAAGACAGGGTGGGGCATGAAGGAGGTGCTTCGGCACGTCGGCGTCGTCATCGTCACGAAGGGCGCGCAGGGATGTGTCGTCATCACAAAAGACGGAGAAGAGCGCGTGGAAGCGGTCAAGGCGAACGCGGTCGATCCCACCGGAGCGGGGGATTCGTACCGAGCGGGATTTGCGGCTGCGTACCTCGCGAAGCGTCCACTGCGCGAATGTGCGATGCTCGGGAGCGCGGTCGCCGCGTATGCGGTCGAATCGCACGGCACGCAGAATCACTCTTTTACCACGGAGGAGCTCAGGGCGCGGTACGAGGGCGCGTATGGCGAGAGTCTCAATCTTTGATATGGAGCAGATGGAGGATTTCAAGCAGGGACCGGAGGAGATCGAGAAGAATGTCCGCGAACACATAGAAATTCGTTTTGAGTGGGCTAAGGCGCTCAGTACGATGTTCCGCGAGAGCGATTTCACCGATGCTTTGGCTCGCGATACGGATTTGTACGCGCGCATATTTGGAAATCGCGTTTCCTTTCTGGAAGCACAAAAAGACGAGCGCTGGAGTGATTTGATCAGGGATATCCGTTCTTCAAAAGATCCTGCCGCCACATGCGTCGAGTATTGGAAGCGGTTTTCTCAGGCTCGGCGGGAAAAGCCGCGGGAGTTCTTCGGTCCGTTCCGCTTCGACTACCATGCGGAAGAGCATCGCGTCTCGATACATTTTGGAAGCATGGGGTGGTCGCGAGAAGAGCGTGATGCACCCGTCCGATTCACGAAAGACACCAAAGAGGAGCTGGCGCGACTCTTCCGGACAGTCCGTGAGCGTCATCCGGATGCGAAGGTAGTCTCGGGCAGCTCGTGGCTTTTCACCGAGCTCTTCGCCTCGCCGCTGCTGAGTAAGAAGGTCAAAGAGGTTTTGCCGCCGAGTTTTGTCGAGAGCCGCCATACGACCGAGTATCCATCTCAGGGAGGGGGATACTGGGGTCAGTTTGTCGATAATCGCGGGCGAGTGCATAGAGGGCGCGCCGCAGAATTCAGAGAGCGCATGCATAATTCGGAAATAATGAAGCCGGACACGTTCATGCAAGCTTTCCCGGTGCAGCCGACATACCTCGAAGCGCCGGTGGAAGATTTCTACCGTTTTTACGAAGTCGAGTGATGTGATACTCTCTTCACGTGCAATACGACATCAAAGATATCGGGCTTGCTGCGGAAGGGAAGCGGCGCATCGAGTGGGCTGAGCGCGACATGCTGGTCCTTCGAAAAGTGCGCGAACGTTTCGAGAAAGAGCAGCCGCTCAAGGGAAAAGTCCTTGCCGCCGTCCTCCATGTGACGGCGGAGACCGCAAACCTTGTCCGCACGCTCAAGGCGGGAGGCGCCGACGTCTTTCTCTCCGCATCCAATCCGCTTTCGACGCAAGATGATGTGGCGGCTGCGCTTGTGCAAGAGTATGGCATACCAACGTTTGCGATAAAGGGCGAGAGTAAGGAGACCTTTTTCAAACACATCGAAGCGCTTATCGCGCAGAAGCCGGTCCTTACGATGGATGATGGCGCTGATCTCGTGTCGACGATTCATCAGAGCCACCCCGAACTTCTCGCGACCATGCTCGGAGGCACGGAAGAGACGACGACCGGCGTCATCCGCCTGCGCGCGATGGCGAAAGATGGCGCACTCAAGATGCCGATCGTCGCGGTCAACGACGCGAAGACGAAAAATCTTTTCGACAATCGCTACGGTACCGGGCAATCCACGCTCGACGGCATTATCCGCGCGACCGATGTACTCATCGCGGGGAAGACCTTTGTCGTCGCGGGCTACGGCTGGTGCGGCAAGGGGCTCGCGATGCGCGCGAAGGGGATGGGTGCGAGCGTCATCGTGACGGAGGTCGATCCCATCAAAGCGCTCGAGGCGGTGATGGACGGATTCTCCGTGATGACGATGCGAAGCGCCGCGGCAGTGGGCGACATCTTCTGCACGGTGACAGGAAATATACATGTCATCGGGGAAAAAGAATTCAAAGCGATGAAGGATGGCGTGATAGTGTGCAACGCGGGGCATTTCGATGTGGAGATCAATCTTGAAGACTTGAAAAAGATGTCGAGCGGAGAACCTGCGCTCGTGCACGACAATGTGCAGGAATACATAGTAAACGGAAAGCGCATCCACGTTCTTGCCGAGGGTCGCCTCGTCAATCTCGCTGCGGCGGAAGGGCATCCCGCATCCGTCATGGATATGAGCTTTTCTACGCAGGCACTAGCGGCAGAGTGGATGTCGCGGCAAAAGAATCTTGCACCGGCTGTATACGATGTATCCGAAGAAACAGAAAAGACTGTTGCGAGCCTTAAGCTTGCCTCAATGGGCACCACGATCGATGTGCTCACGCCCGAGCAGGAGACATACCTCAGCAGCTGGGAGCACGGGACATAGGTATGCAGACAGCATTCGTCGTAGACGACATACAGACTCCAAAGCATGTCCTCTTGCGCGGATTGTGGTTTGGTCCGAGGAGACCGAAGCGCGTGATTATTTGGATACATGGTCTTGGCTCATCGGCATTTAGTCGACTTCCTGTGTATCCGTACCTGGTCGGGAAAGACACGGCAGTTTTTGCCTTCAATAATCGCGGCACAGAACGAGTGTGCGAGGTGAAAAGAATGGTGGGTGAAAAAGTGACGTGGATACCCGGAGGATCCTCGCAAGAGAATTTCGTGGACTGTGTCGACGATATCGAGGGCGCGGTACGCTATGCGAAGAAGATGGGAGCGAAGGATGTATACCTCGCGGGGCATTCGACGGGTTGTCAGAAATCCGTCTACTGGGCGAGCAGGATGCGTGGCGGACGTGGAGTCAAAGGGATCATCTTGCTCGCGCCACTCAGTGATTATGCGTCGGTCGTCCACCAGACCGGGAAAAAGAAATTGCTCGCTATCGGAAGGCGGGCGCGCTCTCTCGTCGCAAAAGGGAAGGGAGACGAGCTTTTGGCAGACGGTCTCTCTCACCAGCTCAACACCGCACAAAGATTCTTGAGCCTCTATAGCGGCACGGGTCCGGAAGAGATCTTCACCTACTGGGATCCGAAAAGAAAGCCCCGCGCGCTTCGATCGATCCGCGTACCCGTACTTGTACTTCTCGCCGAGAAAGACGAGCACAGCGACCGACCGGCTCGCGACATAGCGGATTGGTTTGATGGCGCGATCCGCGCACCTCACGAGGTGCGCATCGTCGATACGACGCATAGCTTCAGAGGCGAAGAAAGAAAGGTGGCAAAAGAGATTCGCAGATTCATCGCTTCGCACTAGGCGGTGTTCTTGTGTTAAAATGCCGGACGTTATGACAGAGGCAGCTATTCATACAGAAGCGGTAGCGGAGCACGCAGAAGCAGTCCACGAAGGCGGTATCCACGTGGCAATCGCCGCGGAAAAGCTCGGTACCTTCTTGGGGATTCCCATCACCAATACGCTGGTCGCAAGCTCGATCGTCTTCATCTTTCTTATCGTACTCGGCTTTGTCGTCGGCAAGCGGCTCAAGATGATTCCCGGGCGCTTGCAGTCGGTCTTCGAGCACGTGGTCGAAGGCATCTACGACTACGTCGCAGAGACGCTCGAAAACAGAGAGATGGCACGGAAGTATTTTCCGCTTCTTGTCACGATATTTCTTTTCGTGTGGCTCGCCAACCTCATGGAGTTTATCCCCGGCATCGGTTCGCTCCTCTACAATGGCGAGCCGCTTTTGCGCAGCGTGAATACCGATCTCAATACGCCGCTCGCGCTTTCGCTTATCTCTTTCTTTGTCATCGAAATCACCGGCATCCTGACGATCGGCGCGATCAAGTACGGCGGCAAGTTCTTCAATTTCCATTCCCCGATAGACTTCGCGGTCGGTATCATCGAATTCATCGGCGAGCTTGTCCGCGTGGTATCGCTTTCCTTCCGGCTCTTCGGCAACATCCTTGCCGGCGAGGTTGTCCTCGCCGTGGCGACGTATTTCGTGCCCTATCTTCTGCCGGTACCGCTCATGATGTTTGAGATATTTATCGGTACGTTGCAGGCGGCGATCTTCGCTCTGCTCACGCTCTTTTTCATCAAGCTCGCTATCACAGAACCCCATGGAGCCGAGGCGCATTGAGCGGCTATAATGCTGTGATAGTATAGGGTCGGTCGGGTTCTTTTATCAGATATAAATCAATCATTCAGGTATGGACATTGAGGTAGCAAAAACGCTTGGTATGGCGATCGCCGTCGGCTTTGGCGTGATGGGTCCTGGTATCGGTCTCGGTATCCTCGTGGGCAAGGCACTGGAAGCGATCGGTCGCAATCCTGAGGCGTCGGGCAAGATCCAGGCGATGATGTTCGTCGGCATCGCTGTCACAGACGCGCTCGCGATTTTCGCGCTGGTTATCGGCTTCATCATCAAATTCACGTAGTTCGCGTAATTCCGGCGCTCTGTTTCGTTGCGGTTCGCTCGATTGCGCTCACCGTATAATGCATACGGCTCGCGCACTCTCGCTCCCGCACCTCGCATAGCACCCGGAATTACGCGAACCCTCGTAGTACTATATGTCAGAACTTTTCGCAGCATTCGGGATAGACTGGAAACTCCTCCTCGTACAGGCGGTCAATTTCGGCGTGCTGCTTTCTGCTCTTACGTACTTTCTCTACAAGCCGATTCTCAGGATTATCGACGAGCGTCGTCATGCGGTCGCGGAAGGAGTCCGTACCGCTGCAGAAGCGGCGCGCAAGCTCTCCGATGCGGAGAGCGAGAGCAAGAATCTTGTGGGCGCGGCTTCCCGAGAAGCTGAGCAGCTTGTCGCTGCGGCGCGATCTCGCGCCGATGAAAAGGGCGCTGAGATAGTGCGCGCCGCGGAGATGAAAGCGCAGGCGGTGATCAAAGACGCGGAGGCGCGAGGCGAAGAGGCGAAGCGACAAGCGCTTGAACAGAGTTCAAAAGAAATCGCGCGGGCTGCCATGCTCGCAGCGGAGAAGATTCTTCGCGAGAAAGCTTAAAGATATGGAACACGCATACGCACAAGCACTCTGGAAAGCGGTCGAAGGCACCCCGGGTCGCGCGGGTATGAAGCCTGCTGCTGCGGTAAAGGCGATTGTGGAAGTGCTTACACGCGAGGGAAGAGGCGCGCTCCTTCCGCGCATTGCGCGCTCGCTCGCTCGCCTCGCGGAGAGGGAACATGCGAGAAATGATATGGTGCTTACCGTGGCTCGCGAGAAGGACGAGCGCTCCGCGAAGAGTGCGGCGAAGAAGAATCTCGCCGCGCTAGGGATAGATGAGGGTGATCTCAAGACGCAGATCGACGATTCTTTAATCGGCGGTTGGCGCCTTGAGGGCAAGGGAGTGCTCATCGATCATAGCCACAAAAGCGCACTCTTGGGCATTTATCAGCGTGCAACGAACGCATAGATCACACTACGTATGGATTCATCAACGGTTCAAAAGATTCTCAAAGAAATCGAGAGTGTCGCGCCTCAGCGCGAGGGTCAGCATGTCGGCAAGGTTGTCGCTGTGGGCGATGGCGTCGTCTCGATCGACGGTCTTACCAAGGCGGTCATGTCGGAAGTTCTTCATTTCGAAGAAGGGAGGGGTAAGAAACTCGAAGACTCAATGGAGTCGGAAGGTCAGCTACTGGGGCTCGTCTTGAATCTCGAAGAGGATGGCGTACGCGCCGCGATTCTTGGCGACACCGAGCGCGTAAAAGAGGGCATGACGGTCAAATCGACCGGGAAGGTACTCGAAGTGCCGTCCGGTGAAGAGCTTCTCGGGCGCGTAGTGAGCGCGCTCGGCGAACCCATCGACGGCAAGGGACCTTTTAAGAATCCGACCATGATGCCCGTCGAGCGCGAGGCGAAGGGCGTGATCGAGCGAAAATCTGTCACCGTGCCCCTCCAGACCGGCATCAAGGCAATCGACGCTCTCATCTCGATCGGTCGCGGTCAGCGCGAGCTGTTCATCGGCGACCGCGGGACCGGCAAGACGACCGTCGCGATCGACGCGATTTTGAATCAGAAGAATGAGCCGAAAGCGACGCGCCCGGTCTGTATTTATGTCGCGATCGGGCAGAAAGAATCGAAGACGGCGCGCATCACGCAGCAGCTGCGCGAAGCGGGCGCGCTCGAGTATTCGATCATCGTCGATGCGCCAGCTTCCGCGCCCGCGGCGCTGCAGTACCTCGCGCCGTTTACCGGGGTCGCGATCGGAGAATACTTCATGGATCAGGGCAAGGATGTGCTCATCGTCTACGACGATCTCTCAAAACAGGCGGTCGCGTACCGCGAGATCTCGCTTCTCTTGCGCCGTCCGCCGGGTCGCGAAGCGTATCCGGGCGACATCTTCTATCTCCACTCGCGCCTTCTTGAGCGCGCGGCGCGCCTTTCGGAGGAGGCAGGCGGCGGATCGATCACGGCGCTTCCCATTATCGAAACGCAGGAAGGCGATGTGTCAGGGTACATCCCGACCAACGTCATCTCGATCACCGACGGTCAGATGTTTCTCATTACGGACCTTTTCAACAAAGGCATTCGCCCCGCGATCGATGTCGGTATATCCGTCTCTCGAGTCGGCTCTGCCGCGCAGACGAAAGCCATGAAAGGCGTCGCGGGCGGCATCAAGCTTGAGCTCGCGCAATTCCGTGAGCTCGAAGCGTTTATGCAATTCGCCTCCGATCTCGACAAGGAAACAGCGGATCGCATCGAAAGTGGCCGCCGCATGGTCGAGGTGCTCAAGCAGAAAAACGGCGAGCCGATCTCGCTTGAAAAGCAGGTCGCCGCGATCTACGCTGCAAACACCAAGCTGTTTCGCGATGTGCCGGTCAATCAGGTGACAGTAGTGGAGAAAGCATTTGTCGAGTTTCTTGATGCAAATTTCGCGCAGATGCTTGCGGGTATCAAGAAGAGCGGTCAGCTCTCCGACGATGCCAAAAAGGAGCTCGGCAAAGCGATGGAAGATTTCCGCGCCGCGCATAGTGAATATTTTGCGCTCGCGAAGTAAACGACCCTTCGACAAGCTCAGGGTGCTTGAGCTTGTCAGAAAACAATCTCAAGCATGGCAAATCTCAAGTCCATAAAGACAAAGATCAGCTCATCGAAAAAGATGGGCACGGTCACGCGCGCTATGGAGGCGGTCTCTGCGGTGAAAATGCGCAAGAGCCAGGAGCGCGCGCTCTCCGGTCGCGCGTATGCGGCGGCGGCACTCTCGGTACTCGAGAGGCTCTCTGGCACTGCCGACCTATCACGGCATCCGCTCATGCAGGAGCGCGAGGGCAAGACCGCGATCATCGTTATCACTTCCGACAAGGGACTCGCGGGCTCGCTCAATAGCGGCGTGATCCGCACGGCCGAGCGCGAACTAGCAAGGTCCGACCTTGCTACGGGTGATGTGGTTGTGTACGCCTTCGGTCGTAAGGGTGGAGATTATTTCAATGCGCGCGGATTCGAAATGGGGATCAATAAGTCCAACGTGAGCGATGATATTACCGAGGTCGAACTTCGCGATATAACGAGAGCCCTGATAGACCGTACAGACATCGCAAAAGTCTCAGTCGTGTATCAGAATTTCGTTTCCTCTTTTGAGCAGATTCCGACTGTCCACGAAATAGTGCCCATCAAGGCGAAGACCATGCGTGCCATTGTAGAAGGTATCCGACCAGCGAGGGGTAAGTATGCGCCGCAGCCGACCGCTGAGCGTATGCCTTCTCCGACTGCGTATACCGTGGAGCCAGATGCCGATGAAGTGCTTTCGGTCTTGCTCCCGAAGCTCATCAATATCGCCGTATTCCATGCGCTCCTCGAAAATAAGGCATCGGAACATTCCGCGCGTATGGTGGCGATGAAGAGCGCGACCGACAAGGCAAAAGAAATGGCACAGATTTTCACGCGCAAGTTCAACAAAGTGCGCCAAGCTGCCATCACGCGAGAAGTCTCCGAAATCACCTCGGGCATCGAGTCGATGAAATAAAGGTATGAAAGAAGGTATTTCCCAGAGAATCAAGGAAGTAGAGGGGCACGCAAACGCACGAAGTATGGTGCTTGCGGCGACACTGAAGGTATTGGAGCGGATTGAAAAGCGCTACCCGATCGGGAAAGGCGCCACTCTTATGGCGAACGAAGCCGCAGCAAGAGATCTCGAAGAGTACGAGACCCCTCCGGGCGCAGCTGAGGAGATTGCCGATCTCAAGAATATCGCGCAAGACGCCGCTGAGGGGATCTTGAGAGAATTGGGACATGATGACCCGGCGATGATCGCGGATTTCAATAAGCTCCTCGACGAAGAGCTACTGCTACCAGACGAAAAATGAGCATGCGTGAGCTCCTTATCGCGACGCATAATCGGCAAAAGCTTTCTGAGATGCAGGCGCTGCTCGGAGATGCGCCCTTCACGCTGCTCACGGTGGACGACGTCGGCTTCGACCATGATTTCCGCGTCGACGAAGCAGGGAGGACCTTCGAGGGTAATGCGCTCATCAAGGCTTTTGTGTGCGCCAAAAAATCCGGCAAGCTGTCGCTCGGGGAAGATTCTGGTTTGGAAGTCGATGCGCTCGACGGTCGACCCGGTGTCTACACCAAGCGCTACGCGGAGGGGACGCCGGACAATGGTCATGCAAAACTGCTTGCTGAGCTGAAAGACGTGCCCGACGAAAAGAGAGGCGCGCAATTTCGCTCTGTCGTCGCGATATATGATCCGGCAAACGATCGTGTCCGCATATGCGAAGGTGTCGCTCGCGGCGTGATCACGCGCCGGGCGCGCGGGGCCGCGGGCTTCGGGCAAGACCCGATATTCGAGTATGAGGGTACGGGGAAGACAGGTGGCGAAATGACCCCCGAAGAGAAAAACGCAGTGAGCCATCGCGGCAAGTCTTTTGCGCACGTACGGGATGTGCTTGTTGCCGAATTCGTCTGACATCGGTTATAATCGGCTATCATTATGACCAAAGGAACTATTTCGCAGATTATCGGTCCGGTCGTCGACGTACGCTTCGACTCTTCGACAGACTCAGGGCAGGCGAAGCTCCCTGAGATCCAGAATGCGCTCGAAGTGAGGCATGAAGGGAATCGCATCGTCCTTGAGGTCGCGCAGCATCTCGGACAAAACCGCGTGCGCTGCATCGCAATGCAGGATACTTCCGGCCTTGCTCGGGGTGCGGAAGTAATCGATACGGGCGCACCGATTGTCGTGCCGGTCGGCGAAGCCTCGCTCGGTCGTATGTTCAACGTGATCGGGGAACCCATCGACGGCAAAGAACCAGTCAGAAGGGCACCTTCTGCGTCTGCAGAAGGTGCCCTTCTGCAGTGGCGACCCATTCACCAGAAGCCTCCCGCGTTCGTTCGCCAATCCACCAAGGCGGAGGTATTTGAGACAGGTATCAAGGCGATCGATCTTCTCGCGCCCTTTATCAAGGGCGGCAAGGTCGGTCTTTTCGGCGGCGCGGGCGTGGGAAAGACGGTGCTCATCCAAGAGCTCATCCACAACGTCGCTTCCGAGCACGGCGGATACTCGGTCTTTGCGGGCGTGGGCGAGCGCGTACGCGAAGGCAACGACCTCTATCACGAGATGAAAGATTCGGGCGTGCTCGACAAGACGGCGCTTGTCTTCGGTCAGATGAATGAGGTGCCGGGCGCTCGCGCGCGCGTCGCGCTTTCGGGTCTCACGATGGCAGAGGCATTCCGCGACGAAGGCGGCAAAGACGTACTTTTCTTCATGGACAACGTATTCCGATTCGTCCAGGCGGGCTCGGAGGTCTCCTCGCTCCTCGGTCGCGTCCCGTCGGCGGTGGGCTATCAGCCGACGCTCGCGGGCGAGATGGGAGACCTGCAGGAGCGCATCACCTCGACGACCGAAGGCTCGATCACCTCGGTGCAGGCAATCTATGTGCCTGCCGACGACATCACGGACCCGGCTCCTGCGACGACCTTCGCGCACCTCGATTCGACCGTCGTGCTCTCGCGAGCACTCGCATCGCTCGGTATTTACCCGGCCATCGACCCGCTCGAATCCAGCTCGACGGCGCTTGCGCCCGAGATCGTGGGCGAAGAGCACTACCGCGTCGCCAACGAGACGCGCCGCGTCCTTCAGCGCTACAAAGACCTCCAAGACATAATCGCCATCCTCGGTATCGAAGAGCTTTCCGAAGAAGACAAGAAATTGGTGTACCGCGCCCGAAAAATCCAGCGGTTCCTCTCGCAACCTTTCTCCGTGGCGGAAGCGTTTACCGGCGCGAAGGGTAAGTACGTATCACTGCAGGACACGGTCCGCAGTTTCGGCGAGATTCTCGATGGTACGCATGATGCAGAGAATGAGCAGAGTTTCTACATGAAAGGCGGTATCGACGAAGTGCGCGAGTAGGTATGGCAGAGCACCCAAGCACCTTCCATCTCATCATCGCAAGCGTGGGAGAGACTCGTTTTGATGCCGCGGCGCTCTCGGCGACGATCCCGACTTCAGCCGGTGAAATAACGGTGCTGCCTCGTCATGAGCCGCTTGTCGCGACATTGAAAGAAGGGACGATCACGGTCAAAGACACACTAGGCGAGCAAAAGACTTTCGCGGTCGAGAGCGGCGTACTTGAAATATCCGGCAGCCGAACGGTAGTCCTTCTCTAATTTTCAACAGACCGCACCTCGTGAAGAGCGAAACGCTGCTATTATGCAGGCATGTCGCGGTTGCGAAGCGTACCTTGCATGCTACTCGCGCTCTTTTTTGCGGTGAGCCCGACTGCGGTATTTGCGAGCACGTCCATCAACGAAATATTCTTCCAGCTTGAATCGCAGTATCAGCTGCCGAGCGGCATTCTTGCGAAGGTCGCGCATGTGGAAAGCGGAGGAAATCCGAATGCCCGCAATGCATCAACGGACGCGGTCGGTCTTTTTCAGTGGATACCGAAATCATGGCTCTACGCGAGTCGTGCGCTCTACGGGCAATCTCTCGATCTCGGCATTCGGCAGAGCCCTGTCACTTCCGCGAAAGTGACGGCATTCTCGCTCGCGCAGATCAAAGCTCGCAACGGAGGCTTGATACAGCAAGCGGGAGTAGACATGACGCTCGGCATCTACCTCGGGCATTTTCTCGGTCAGGCAGGGGGAGCGAGATTCCTCCAAGCATACATACAAAATCCCAATGCGAACGCTGCGAGCATCTTTCCTCTCGAAGCTCGGTACAATCCGGCGGTATTCCGCGCGGGCACTCTCGCGCAGGTGCTCAACGGGATAGCCAACAAGCTGAGGGTCGCTGGCGTAAGTATCAATATCTCGGGAGATTTCAGCGATGGCATGGGCAATTCACTCTCGTACAGCAACGCCGATGTGAAGCCAGCCGATTTCTATCCTAAGAGTTTTGTGCCGTCGGGGCAGGATGCCTCTCGCACGTATCAGACCGATTACAGCGCGTCATCGAGCGTGTCATCGCTTCCGCCGTTGACCAACGAGCTTCTTTCTTCGAGCGGGGCGGGATCCGCGGCGTTGCTTATTATCGCGCAAAAGGAGCGCATCGCGCGCGGAGAGACGACGCTCGTGTCGTGGACATCCGTGCGGATGAAGCAAGATTCGTGCCGCGTGTCGAATGCGGGCGCTACTGTGTGGACTGGAGCTGAGGGTAGTCGCTTTTTGCCGCGTGATCTCGTGCAGCAATCGGGCGATATCACGCTCGTGTTCGCATGCACATCTGAATCCGGTGTGAGCAAAGAAGCTTCTGTCCGCATTGCGGTAGAATAGCGAGGCATGGCATTCAAGCGGACCATTGAGGATTTTGTATGCGGACATTGCGGCGCGTCGGTTGTAGGCAATGGGTATACCAATCACTGCCCGATCTGCCTGTGGAGCAAGCACGTCGATGTAGACCCGGGGGATAGGGCAGAGGTATGCGGCGGCATGATGAAGCCTGTCGGCGTGGAGGGCTCTTCGCCCTCGTATCGTATCGTTCACGCCTGTACGGTGTGTGAAGCGCTGAGGCATGTGAATGCATCCCCAAGCGACAACGCGGAAGCGCTTGCGAGTCTTGCAGGAAGTCCAGGACATGGCATCATGAACCCATGACGACACCGGATGATCAGGAGCGATACGAACCTCGCGGGCTCGAACCCTCGTATGCGAACTGGACGCCGATCGCTCACTATTATGGCGACATCGTCCGCCAGCTCTTTCTCGCGGGTGCAGCGCTCATGCTTCTGGCTTCACCGGTGTACGCGGATTCACTGAGTCTGCAATTTCCCTTTATCGTATTCGGAGCTTTCGTCGCTGTCGCGCTTGCGGCACTTACCAATCCGCACAAACCATTCTTCCTTGTCGCTGACTGCGTACTTGCGGGGGTTGCCGTCTTGATCTACGCCACGTGGGGACTTGCCGCATACGAAGACGTGGATCTCGTTTCGTTTGTCCTCAGACTCGCGATTGCGGTCGTATTCCTCTTTGCATTCTATTTTGCGCTCAAGACCGTCCGTGCATTTAGCCTCAACATGGTGGGGAAGTGGAGTTCGTACGGCGAGTTCAAAGAGCCGCTCACTGGAGACGAGAGAGACGACACTCCATCCGGCGACCAGCTTAGATAGTAGTAGTATGAACGGAAGGAAGATTTTTGTCCTTCTCGGACACCCCGATGCGAGCGGAATATGCGGTGAAATGGCGAATGCCTACGAACAGGCTGCCCAAAATGCCGGGCATGAGGTACGCCGGCTCAATATCGGAGAGATGCAGTTTGATCCCATACTCCACAAGGGGTATCGCGCGCGTCAGGATCTCGAACCTGATCTCGTGAAATTTCAGGAGCTCGTGCAGTGGGCGGATCACTTCGTGATCGTGTATCCTGTGTGGTGGGTAGGGATGCCGGCGCTTCTGAAAGGGCTTTTCGATCGGGCGTGGCTTCCTGGCTCCGCGTTTCGATATATCAAGACAAAAGAGGGGAAACGCACCATCTTTTGGCACCGCCTATTTCGAGGAAAGAGTGCGCGGATTTTTATGACAAGCGGTACGCATCCGCTTCTTGTGCGCTTTTTGCCTGGCAATGTAAACGCACAGCTTCGATGGGGGATACTGTGGTTCGCCGGCTTCAAGGTGCGGAGCGATTGGTTTGGTCCGGCGGAAAACGTGCCGGAAGATACGAAGGCGCGCTGGATCGCGCGGGTGAAAGAGCTCGGAAGGCGCGGAGCGTAGCGCTTAAGAGTGTTTTCCGTTAGTATTGCCGGAATGTCGCTCAGTATCGGCATCGTTGGTCTGCCAAACGTGGGGAAATCCACGCTTTTTAATGCGCTCACCAAAAAGGGTGTGCCTGCCGAGAATTATCCGTTCTGCACGATTGATCCATCGGTCGGCGTGGTCGCAGTGCCCGATTTCAGGCTCGACAAGCTCTCCGAAATGTCCGGCTCCGAAAAGAAAGTGCCTGCCGCGGTCGAATTTGTCGATATCGCGGGATTGGTCAAAGGGGCTTCGGAGGGCGAAGGATTGGGCAATCAATTTCTCACGCACATCCGCGAAACCGACGCCATCGCAGAAATGGTGCGCATGTTCGACGACGAAGATGTGCATCATGTCGCAGGGCAGGTAGATCCTCTGCACGATATTGAGGTTATCGACCTCGAGCTTATTCTCGCCGACCTGCAGACTGCGGAGAAGCGGCTCGATCGCGTAGAGCGCGACGCAAAGGGAGGTGACAAAGAATTGGTGGCAGAGCGCGACGTGCTCCGCAAGATCACTCCTGCGCTCAAAGACGGCAAGCCTGCACGCTCGGTACAGCTCGATGAAAAGGAGAGACTCGCCGCGAAAGCGCTGCACTTGATCACGATGAAACCGCTCCTCTATGTGCTCAACCGGAAAAGCGGTGCGGTGAATGTGGATGCGGAAAACGGTGAGCGATGGCGTGAGCTTAAAGGTTTCCTCGAACGCTCCCTCGCCGGCTATGTATTCGTCGACGCGGGCGTCGAGCAAGAACTTTCCGATGTGCACGAAGACGAGCGCGCCGATTTCCGGCGCGAGCTTGGTGTCGCGGACGACGGTATTGATTCGCTCATCAAAAGCGGTTATGAGATCCTCGATCTCATTTCGTTTTTCACAACAGGAGAAAAAGAAGCGCGCGCGTGGACGATTGTCCGCGGCTCGACCGCGCCGCAAGCAGGCGCGGCTATCCACAGCGATTTCCGCGACAAATTCATCCGTGCCGAGGTTATCCACTGGGATAAGCTCCTTGAGGCAGGTTCGTGGGCGAAGGCAAAAGAAAAGGGCTGGGTACGAAGTGAAGGAAAAGACTATGTCGTCCAGGATGGCGACGTGATGGAGTTTCGCCATAGCTAAGCGACGTGTATTCGGACACCTCGTTGTGCAGGTTAAACCTGCACAACGAGGTGTCGTGTATGTGGTTTGTCAAATGGAGCGCGATGGGGTACCATCGAGAATATGGATACACCAAAAGCAGGTCCGAAGGATTTTGTGTTCTGGGTCGGCGCTATGGCGACTCTGTACGGAGGCGTCGTCGCATTCGTTACTCTTGTATTCGACTACATCAATCATTCATTCCCGGACCCCGTCACCAATCAGTATTACGCCGACGCGTATTCAGACAGTATTAGCTACGAGATGGCGGCACTGATCGTCCTTGCTCCCGTGTTCCTTGTCCTCATGCGTCTTATTCGCAGAGATATAGCCGCAGACGCTTCCCGCAAAGAAATCTGGGTCCGTCGCTGGGCGCTTTTCCTCACGCTCTTTGTGGCGGGGGCGACGCTCGTCGTCGACCTTATCGTGCTTCTCAATACTTTCTTGCAGGGGGAGGATTTGACGACAGGATTTCTGCTCAAGGTGCTTACTGTCTTCCTCGTTTCGGGCTCGGGCTTCCTTCATTTCCTCGCAGATTTGAGAGGTTATTGGGATCGTGAACCAGCTCGCGCTCGCATGGTGAGCTCAGCGACTGGCGCACTTGTCTGCATCGCGATCGTCGCCGGATTCTTCATTATCGGCACTCCGCAACAAATACGCGCGCAAAAGCAAGATGCCATCCGCGTGCAGGATCTGCAGAATATCCAGTGGCAGATCGTGAATTACTGGCAGCAGAAAGAGAAACTCCCGACCACTCTGGACGAGCTCAACGACCCCATCAGCTACAACGTCATACCGGTCGACCCGCAGACGAAAGAGAATTACGAATATACGCAGACGGGGAATCTTGCGTTCAGCTTGTGTGCCGCATTTGCACAGGTGGGGGGAAGCTCTTCCGTGAGCGATGTCTCACGCTCGACCGAGCCGGCGATCGCGGGGAAGGGATTGGAAGACAACTGGCAGCATGATGCCGGGAGGACCTGCTTCGACCGCACGATAGATCCGGAGCGCTATCCGCCATACTCAAAGACCCGCTAAGCGACACCGCGGTGCGAGAAAACGCCCCTTTTGGGGGCGTTTTTGGCATGGTAGGCTGGTCTAATCATGGCGTACGATCATAAGAAAGTGGAAGCCAAATGGCAGAGGTTCTGGGAGAAGAACAACATCTACACCACTGCCGACAAAGCGCCCGGCAAAGACAATTTTTATCTCCTTGTCGAATTTCCGTATCCTTCCGGCAATCTCCACGTAGGGCACTGGTATGCTTTTGCGGTGCCCGACATCCTTGCGCGTTTCGAGCGCATGCGAGGGAAAAACGTGATGTACCCGATCGGCTTCGACGCTTTCGGTCTTCCCGCCGAGAATGCAGCGATAAAAAACAAGCTCAATCCGCGGAAATGGACGGAGAAGAATATCGCGTACATGACCAAGCAGATCCGATCGATGGGCACATCTTTCGACTGGTCGCGAAAAGTCTCCACCATCGATCCGGAATATTACAAATGGACACAGTGGCTCTTTCTGCAGCTCTACAAAAAAGGACTCGTCTATCAAAAAGAAACAGCGGTGAATTGGTGCCCGTCGTGTAAGACAGTGCTCGCCAACGAGCAGGTGGTGGATGGCACGTGCGAGCGCTGCGGGACCGAAGTAATACAGAAGCAGATGCTCCAGTGGAATATCAAGATCACCGACTACGCCGACCGGCTCGTGGACGATCTCGCCGATCTCGACTGGCCGGAGCAGATAAAGGAATCTCAGAGAAATTGGATAGGGCGAAGCGAGGGGACGGAAATAGATTTCAAGGTCGGCAACAACGATACGATTCGAGTATTCACCACGCGACCGGATACGCTCTTCGGGGTCACCTACCTCGTGCTCGCGCCAGAACACCCGATGGTCGCCCAACTTTGTGCAAGTCAGACTTGCACAAATAGACAGGAGGTCCTCGAGTACGTCAAGAAGGCGGGGAAGAAAACAGAGCTAGAACGCCAGCAGGAGACGAAGGAGAAGACAGGCGTGAAGCTCGAGGGCGTGAGCGCGGTGAATCCAGCGACGGGCGAGAAAATCCCGCTCTATGTCGCGGACTACGTGCTCGGTCACTACGGCACGGGCGCTATTATGGCGGTCCCTGCGCACGATGAGCGTGACTATGACTTCGCGAAGAAGTTCAATCTACCTGTCAAGCAAGTAGTGCGCCCTGTATTCGGCGCCGAGAACTGCGGAAAGGGCGAGATGGTATTTCGTGAGACGGTAAGCGCGGTCGTCCGGCGCAAGGATGGCAGTGTTATGCTCCTTGATTGGTTGCAGAACAAATGGACCACGACCGTCATCGGCGGCATCGAGAAGGACGAGAGCCCTGAGGCTGCTGCTGAGCGTGAAGTGCTCGAAGAGACTGGATACAAGGCGAAGGCTGTATTCATCTCGCCGATCGCGATCGAATCATACTTCTATGCTGATCACAAAAAAGAATGGCGCGCTCGCCTCGATCATCCAGTACTGCTCGAACTGCTTGAAGATGAGCCGGTCTCCGTCGCGGAAGAAGAGGTCGCTAAGCACAAGCCATTCTGGGTCGAGCCCGAAAAGGCGCTTCAGACCGACATGTACGGCAACAACAAGCTCGCGATCGAGCTCGCGCTCGGCAAGGTGCGAGCGTACTCTGATGCGCGTCACGACGAGCGGCAGGTACTGGTCAATTGTGCCGAGTTTGACGAACTGCCCGTCGACGAAGGAAGAAAGAAGATTACCGAGAAATATGGTCGCGCAAAGAAGACGTATCGGCTCCGCGACTGGATCGTCTCGAGGCAAAGGTATTGGGGCGTGCCGATACCGATCATCCACTGCGGGCACTGCGGCGCGCAGCCGGTGCCCGATAAGGATCTGCCGGTGAAATTGCCCGAGGTCAAAGATTATCTGCCGGAAGGAAGCGGCAAGTCGCCGCTCGCCAAGAAAAAGGCATTTGTGGACACGGCGTGTCCTAGGTGTGGCTCTAAGGCAATTCGCGAAACGGACACGCTCGATACCTTCGTCGACTCTTCGTGGTATTTTCTCCGCTACACGGATCCGAAGAATAAAAAGAAATTCGCGGACGCGAAAAAAATGGCGAAGTGGATGCCCGTGGATCTCTATTCGGGCGGCGCTGAGCACACGACGATGCACCTCTTATACAGTCGCTTTTGGCACAAAGCGTTGTATGACATGAAGCTTGTGGGGGAATCCGAGCCATATACGCGCCGCATGAATCGCTCCCTCATCCTTGGTCCCGATGGTCAGAAAATGAGCAAATCAAAGGGCAATGTCGTCGACCCAGACGAAGTAGTGCGCCTCCTCGGGGCAGATACGGTGCGCATGTACCTGGCATTTATCGGTCCTTACAACGAGGTTTCGAGCTACCCGTGGAATCCGGATGGGGTGGTGGGGGTGCGCCGATTTCTTGAGCGCGTCTGGCGCGCGCAGGGGGTCGTCGTCGAGGAAGAGATCTCCACACTCAATACACCGCTTCACAAGATGATTCAAAAAATGAGCGAAGATATTCCGCTTCAGAAATTCAACACAGCGATTAGCCAGATGATGATATTCCTTAATGCGATCGAGGCGGCGAAGGCTATCGGAGAGGCGCAGTGGAGAGAATTCTTGAAACTTCTCGCACCTTTTGCGCCGCACATGGCGGAAGAATTGTGGAGCCTAAAAAAGAAGTCATCTATCCACAAAGAGCAGTGGCCAGTGTGTGAAGAAAGATATCTACAGGAAGACGAGGTCGTCTATGCCATACAGATCAATGGAAAGACGCGCGGGGAAGTGCGCCTGCCCAAGGATGCGGACAAAGGGCACATCGAGAAATCTGCGCAAGAAGCGGTTGCTGCGCGCCTCGACGGAAAGAAGATCCTACGCACCGTTGTCGTCCCGAATCGCCTTGTGAATTTTGTCGTTGGAGACTGATTTTTCCACATATTGTTTATCTGTACCTATAGGTACAGATAAACAATACTGGGTTGTATCAGAGCTTGTAGAGGCGGGGACCTGCTGCCGTGTCTTCGATACCGTATCCTTCTGTGGCGATGAGATCGCGCATCTCGTCCGCGCGCGCCCAGTTCTTTTCGGCGCGCGCCTCTTCGCGCTTTTGATTCATATCTCGTATGCGCTGCGGAATATCCGACATTTCGACGGTGGTGCGTGCAAAGGGGGCGGCTCTTTCTTTCGCGGAAGCGTCAGGCTCCGCGAGATGAAGACCGAGGACGCGGTCGAAGTCAAGCAGACCGGCGAGAAGCTCGGCTGGAGAGAGGGAGCTGTCTTTTGTCATATCCCAAAGTACCGCGAGCGCGCCCGGCGTGTCGAGGTCGTCGTTGATGCGCTCTGTAAATTTCTTTTTCCACTCGGAGGGAATGTTTCCTGGCGGTTCGGTAGTCGAGAGGCGGAGCGCCACAAGCTTGCTGTAAGCGGTTTGCGCGGCTTGGAGGGCTTCCCACGTGAAGTTGGCTGAGGTGCGATAGTGGGCGCCAAGGAGCATATAGCGAAATGAGAGGGGATGGAATCCTCGTTCGATGATGTCGGATACGTAGACGACCTTCCCTTCGGATTTCGCCATCTTGCCGCCCTCAAGCTGGAGGTGTGCGCGGTGCAGCCAAAAACGCGAAAGAGGATGCTTGCCCGTCGCGCACTCGGATTGAGCGATTTCGTTGTTGTGGTGGATGGGAATGTGCTCGATGCCCCCTGTGTGAATATCGATCTGCTTGCCGAGCGTCGCGTTGATCATCGCCGAACATTCGATATGCCATCCCGGGAATCCTTTGCCCCACGGAGAGTCCCAGCCCAGTCTTTTGCTCGATTTCCACAAAATAAAATCCGTCGGAGAGCGCTTCTCCGCCGACTTTTTCACGCGCGCGCCCTCTTTGAGTCCGGCAAGGTCGATACCCCCGAGTTTTCCGTATCCGGGAAAACGCGAAGTATCGAAGTAGACGCCGTCTTTGGCGGTGTAGGTATACGTCTTCTCCTCGAGCGTCTGAATCATCGCGATTTGCGCGGCGATATAGTCGGAAGCGCGAGGAAATGTGACCGTGTCGATATCGGCGTTCAGGAGACGCAAATCCTCGAGGAAGATAGCGGCGTATTTCTCGCCGAGGACGCGCATGTTGTCGAGTGTCGGAGCGAGACCTTCGCGCTTGAGCCCTGTCTTCATCTTGTCTTCGCCTTCGTCGGCATCGGAAGTCAGGTGCCCGAAGTCAGTGAAATTGATGACCTGCTTCACCGCATAGCCGTTGTACTGGAGCATGCGGCGGAGCGTGTCGGTGAAGACAAACATGGAGAGATTGCCGATGTGCTGGCGACCGTACACGGTCGGACCGCAATTGTACATGCGCACTTCGCGCGCGTGCGGAGGCATAGTAAATACGTCCTCTTGCTTTGTGAGCGTGTTGTACAAACGAAGCGTCGCTGGTGCGGGGGATCGTCTGGAAAAAAGCGAGGCGAGCCAGCGCATACCTACAGCCACTTCTTATAGCGGAAGTACATGAGCATCGA
>CAIOKC010000023.1 GCA_903858755.1 uncultured bacterium
GAAGGATCCCGAGCTTCACCATCGCGCCCACAGCATTCGGAGCAACAAGCGCGACGCTAATGATGCCAGCCACCTTCACCGTCTCGAGAATGATCTTACGCAGCTGGTTTCGTTTTGTCCGCTTTCTGCTGTCTTCTTCTTGTTTCCCCATGTACTTATAATATCCTATAGATATTTATAGGTACATGGGGAGGTTTGGTGGTTTTATTCCTTCGTCAAAATACGGGGACCGTTCCTGGTGATGATGACGGTGTGTTCGAAATGCGCGGTGCGGGAGCCGTCTTTCGTACGATACGAATGGCCGTCGGCATCCACATAGAGCTCGCCGCTGCCGAGCGTCATCATCGGTTCGATCGCGATCACCATGCCTTCCACGAGCTGCACCCCTTTCCCCTTGTCGCCGAAATTGGGGACATGCGGTTCTTCGTGCACCTGCAGACCGACGCCATGCCCGGAGAGGTTGCGAGGGAATCCGAAGCCATGGGCATGCGCGACTTGCTCGACCGCATACCCGATATCGCCCGTGGTATTTCCTACTTTTGCTTCCGCAATACCCGCAGCAAGCGCTTCTTGCGTACCGTGCAGCAGCTCTTCATCATGTGGACTCAACGCCTTCCCCGCGATCACGGTGATTGCATGATCCGTGTAGAGACCCTTGTGTCTGATACCAAAATCAAGGCACACGACATCCCCTTCTTTGATGACGGCATTATTGACCGCTGCTGGCGAGTGCACGATCACGTCATTCACCGACACGCAGAGAGCCGAAGGATATGGCTCGTGATCCCTCCGATCGCGATAATGCAAGAAAGCCGGTTCGTCGCCGTCCGCCTCTACCATCTCGCGCGCGCGCTCTTCGAGCGCGCGCGCCGTAATCCCCGGAGCGACCATCGCGCTAAGTACGCGCACATGCCGGGCGAGCCGCCTGCCGCCTTCGCGCAATGCCTCCACGTCTTCTTTTTTCTTCGCGATCATGAAAGTCCGAGCGCGGACAAAATATGTTGGTGGATAGTGTCGGTATCCGGCTCGCCGTCGATTTCGTGGATGGTGCGACCCCTCTCTCTGAGAAGCGCGAGCTGCGGCATGACATCGGTTTTCGTCCACGCGAGGCGGCGGCGGATTGCTTCTTCCGTATCGTCGTTTCTGCCGCGACCGAGCAGGCGCTGCACTGCCGTATCATCCGATATGACCAGATTGATGATTTGGAAGTCGTCGCGCTTGAAGAAATGCATCATATCGTCGAAGCCGCGCGTCTGATCCGCTCCGCGAGCCAAGCCGTCGGCGATGATATGCTCGCTGCCGGTCAGATTGTCGACGAGCTTTTTCGTCTGGAGGTAGATGGGCATAAAATCCGGCATGCGCTCGCCATTATCGATGACCTCCCCTGTGAGTCTCCCCGCCAAGCCGCCTCCGTCGCGAAGATTGCGAAGCTCCTGCCCCATATCGATACGGATGATGCCGTTGTCCGAATTGTGCTTCAGGTGATCGATGAGCATCTGCACCTGCGTACCCTTGCCCGCCCCCTGCGAGCCGAAGAAAAGAAGCGTGAGCGGGTTCATGAAAGAAGAGTATAGCCCTCTTTGCGCATGATTTCCACGACCTGCTCGATGGTATCCTCGAGCCGACCGTCGGCATTCACGACTCGATAATCGTATTGCGGAGCATGCGTGCGCATTTCTTCTTCCGTGATCTTCATGCGCGCCTCGAATTCCTTCTGCGTCCACTCCGGATTTCTCGTGCGCAAACGCCCGCGGAATTGGTCGAGAGACTCCGGCATGATGAAAACGGTCGTCGCGCCGTAGCGATCCTTGAGCAGTCTCGCTCCTTCGATATCGACCTGCGCGAAAACGATCTTCCCACCCTTGAGACGCGCTTCGAGATCCGGCATATAAATGCCGTAATACGTATCGAGCGCCGGCACGAAGCGATGCTCGGGGATGTTTCCTGCGGCAAGCTCCGCGTCGAAACGCTCCTGCGAGAAAAAATGATAATCGACGCCGTCGACTTCGCCGGAGCGGGGGCTCCGAGTCGTCGCGGTGACGAGGAGCGAGCTGCCGGGATAGCGCTGTATGAGCTCGCGGATGAGCGCGTTCTTGCCGCTCCCCGAAGGTCCTGCGATAACGACGACCTGCTTCATGCGCGACATTCTATCACGCACGCTGATTAGTATTCCCTAATCGAAGTTTGCGCGTCCACCTTTTTCACGAGATCGAGCACGACGGACACGACGATGAGAAGCGCGGTGCCGCCGATCGTGATCGCCGTGATGCCGGTAATGCCGCGCAAAATGAGCGGAAGAACGGCGAGAAATCCGAGGAAAAGCGCGCCGACGAGCGTGATGCGCGTGATGATATTGCCGAGATATTCCGCCGTCGTAAGACCGGGGCGCACGCCGGGGATGAACGCGCCATTCTTCTGAAGATTCTTCGCGATCTGATGCGGCTCAAAGGTGATCGCCGTGTAGAAGTAGGTGAAGATGAAGACAAGGAAGAAGTAGAGCGCTCCGTACACCCACTGATTGGCGAGCGCGGCGACGACCGCAGCGCCGCCGGAGGCGACAAGCGCGATCGAGCTTTTCGAGAGGAAGGTCGCGATCATCTGCGGGAAAAGCAGAATCGAAAGCGCGAAAATGATGGGCATCACTCCCGCCTGATTCACGCGAAGCGGCAAATACGTCGAGATGCCGCCCAAGACGCGCGCGCCGCGCACGCGGCGCGCGTAGGTGACAGGGATAGGGCGCTCCGCTTCCGTGATGAAGACGACCCCTGCGACGATGATCGCGCCGACGACGGCAAATCCAAGATACGTCGGGATCTGCGAGATGTCGAAGGTGAAGACGAGCTGCGAGATGCTCGCGGGAATCGCGGCGACGATCCCGGCGAAGATGAGGAGCGAGATGCCGTTGCCCACGCCGTATTCCGAAATAAGCTCGCCGATCCACATGAGAAGCATCGCACCAGCGGCGATCACGAGGACGTTGGTCGCGAATTGGAGTGCGGAGAGACCGGGCACGATACCGTTCTGCTGCAGGAGGAGCAGGAAACCGAACGCCTGGATGAACGCGAGGGGCACAGTGAGATAGCGTGAGTACTGCATGAAGCGCTGGCGACCGGAGTCCCCTTCCTCCTGGTAGAGCTCTTTCAAGCGAGGAATAAGGATCGTCATGAGCTGCATCACGATGGACGCGGTGATATACGGCGAGACGCCGATCATCATGATCGAAAGATTCGAAAAGCCGCCTCCCGAGAAGATATTGAGTAGTCCGAGAAATTGGTTGTTGCCCAAAAATGCTTCAAGCTGCGCCGCATTGATACCCGGTATCGGGATCGCGGCGAGAAGGCGGAAGACGACGAGCGCCGAAAGCACGAAGAGAATGCGCGTGCGCAAGACCTCGTCGGTGAAAACGAGCTTCATTTTTCGCACGAATGTCTCAAACATACATCTATTTGACGGAACCGCCCGCTTTTTCTATCGCGGCGCGCGCAGACGCAGAAGCGGGAACGCCGTTGACGGAGAATTTCTTCCCGACCTCGCTGCCGACGATCTTAAACGGTCGGCGCTTGCGACCGCTCTGGATTCCTTTCTCGGCGAGCGTCGCTGCCGATACCTCTGCGCCCGTGTCGAATACGGCTTCAAGACGAGCGAGTGGCAGTGCGATCGCGTCGGGACGAGTGGAGTCGACAGTGCGCCCGCGGTTCTTGCCGTATCCGCGGCGCTTCGGGAGCTTTTTGATGATGTCGCGCCACGCCGGACGGATCTTCGCGCCCGCGCGCGCGGTCTGCCCTTTCCCTCCGCGACCGGATTGCTTACCGCGCGTCGAGGATTGGCCGCGACCGACACGGCGGTACGGACGCTTTGTCATTCGCTTGAGTTGATTGAGTGTCGCCATAAGGTATGTAAGAAGTGTGTACGATCTACTTCGAGATTTTGCGAAGCGCCTCGATCGCGGCGCGCGCATTATTGACAGAGTTGTGGCTGCGGGAAAGGATCTTTGCGGTCACATCCGAGACGCCGGCGAGCTCGAGGACGGTACGCACGGACGAACCGGCGACCAATCCGCGACCAGGGCTCGGGCGGATCTCGACGCGGGACGCGCAGTACTTCGCCTCCACATTGTGAGGGATAGAGCGGTTCTTGCTCAAATTGAGCGTGAGCATGGCGCGCTTCGCGGCGCGCGTCGCCTTATCGATCGCTTGCGCGGTATCTGCCGCCTTCCCCATGCCGACTCCCACGCGACCCTTCTTGTCGCCGATGACGAGCGCCGCCGAGAAATTGAAGCGGCGACCTCCTGCCATCACGCGGGCGACGCGGCGGATGCCGATGAGCTTCTGAGCGAATTCGCTGCGCGCGCGATCATCTCCCTGGCGACCGCGACCGCCAGACCTGCCTCCACGACCGGCTCCCCGAGTATTCCCGCGACGATCCGCAAAATTGCGGCGCTCCTGCGGAGCTCCGGCGGGAGCTGCGGTGTCTGCCTGTACTGTCGGTGTGTGTTCGTCAGCCATACAAAGTGATTAAAATTCTAATCCTGCCGCGCGCGCCGCATCCGCAAATGCTTTGAGGGTGCCGACGTACTGGAATCCGCCACGGTCGAAGACGACCGCCTTGACGCCCTTCTCGGATGCGCGTTTCGCGAGCGTCTTCGCTGCCGCTTCCGCGCGCTCGCGCGGCGTCTTTCCTTTTTCATCCGCGGATGAGGCGGACGCGAGCGTGATGCTCTTTGAATCGTCGATAATCTGCGCTACGAGCCGCGTGTTCGATTTGTATACCGAGAGGCGCGGGCGCGCTTCCGTACCGACGACCTTCGCGCGCACGCGGCGATGTCTTCGATCTCGTTTTTGTGTTTTAGAAATAGACATACGGATTATGCGGCAGCTGAAGCAGCTTTCTTACCTTGTTTCTGTCGGACGACCTCGCCCTCGTACCGGATTCCCTTGCCCTTGTACGGCTCGGGCTTTTTGATCGCTCGGACGGATGCCGCGAATTCGCCGACCTGCTCTTTATCGGCGCCGGAAACGGAGATGAGATTCTTCTCGACCACGACAGCAATGCCTTCGGGAATCGAAACGAGCACGGGGTGCGAGAAGCCGACGGAGAGCTTGAGCTGTTTCCCTGCGAGCTCGACGCGATAGCCGATACCCTCCACGTGCAGTTTCTTCATAAAGGGCGTATTGACGCCCTGGACCATGTTGCGGACGTGCGCCGCATACGTACCCCAGAGAGCCCGACCGAGGCGATTCTTTTGCGCGGGCGTCACGAAGACTTCGCCATTCTCGACTTTGATCGAAACGGCAGGATGCACCGAGCGCGTGAGCGTACCACCTTTTCCTTTCACGGTAATCTCTCCCGTACCGACGGAGACTTCGGTGCCCGAAGGAATCTGTATAGCGAGTTTTCCAAGTCTGCTCATACGTATTTACCAGATCTCAAACAGAGCCTCGCCGCCGACCATTTCTTTGCGTGCTTCTTTGTCGGTCTTGATGCCCTTCGGAGTCGAGAGGACGAGCGCGCCGCGACCGTACCGGACAGGGTGGATCTCGTGGACGCTCTTGTAGAGGCGGCGACCCGGCTTCGAGATTCGGCGCACTCCGGAAATCGCATGTACGCCCTCGTCATTGTATTTGAGAACGACGTCAAGGGTCTTTTTTACTTTCTTCCCTTTTTTCTCGACGCCTTGTACGAAACCCGCATCCTTCAGTTTTTCAGCGATTGCCATCTTGTATGCGGAATACGGGATCGATACGGACGCCTTGCGGATGGCACCCGCATTTTGCAAACGCACTATGAAATCGCCGATTACGTCCGTAGTCATAATTATTTATAGTGAGCCATGTCGAACTACCAGCTGGATTTTTTAACCCCCGGAATATTTCCTTCAAGCGCTTCTTCGCGGAAGCAGATGCGGCAGAGATTGAAATCGCGCATAAAACCGCGCGGGCGACCGCACTTGAAACAGCGTCGCACGGTGCGGCTTGAGAATTTCGGTTTGCGGTTGGCTTTCACCACCATTGATTTCTTTGCCATTGCGTTGCGCCCGAGGAGAGATGTGGAGTTCCTGCACCCCGCCTTGCGGCAAGAAGGTTATGGAAACGCCAACGTGACTCTGGTTCTCTGGGATATCCTTGCGGATCACCAAACAACGAGTCCCCTGCGAGGCTCCGACACTATAGGCGAGGTGCCCACCAAAGTCAATCGAATTGACGCACTTCTCGAGAAGATGTATGGTTCGCGCGGACAGGTAGTCCGAGACACAATCGCCCAAGAAGGAGGTCAGCATGACCAAAGAAAGTAATACGAATGTGCTCAAAGATATCGTGGCGCGGGTTGCGAGTGTTGCGCATGGAGAGTACATCGCGCCGAACCGCGCTCCCGACCCAAACGATCGCGTGATCGGCAGGTGCACATTGCACCTCATGGCGCTTTATACCGCCAAGATGGTGATCGTGAAGGAAGCAAAGCCGCTCATCAAAGAGTACGACAGCCTTATTGATGCAGTGAACCTCGTGGCGCTGCATGCCGGCTCTTTCACTGCCCTCATCGGCGCCATCGACGAGGAGATGCGCGCCAAGGCGGACCAGATCAAACGGCTCAACGCGCAGTTGCAGCCGCTGCAGCATCGCGCCAGACTGATCAACCGTCTGATCGAGGCGGAGATCAATAGGCTCTATCCCGACGAGACGTCCGACGTAGTCGCGATCGACTCCTCGTGGCAGCTCGTTGCGGAAAAGCCGAAGCACGTCGAACTCGACGAGATGCTGGCGGTCCTCTCCGGCAAAGGAGGCAAGACCCGTCCGGCGCAGCGATTCGATGCCTGATCGATCGGGTCTGATGAACACAAAACGGGCGCCGTACGGCGCCCGTTTTCTTTTTATTCGCTCTTTTGCAACGGCACGCCGAGGTGGCGGAGAAAACTCTCCGCTTCCTTCGCGGTCTGTGCGGTCGTCGTGATGGTGATCGCAAGACCGAAGATGTCTTTCGTATCTTCGTCGGAAGTCTCCGGAAAGACGGTGTGCTCTTTGATGCCGAGCGTGATATTGCCCATCTCGTCGATGGCGCTCGTCTTGAGTCCGCGAAAATCCTTGGTGCGCGGGAAAACGATGTGAATGAGCTTCTGAAGAAATGCTTCGGCGCGCGCGCCACGAAGCGTCGCCTGAAAGCCGACGATATCGCCGGCGCGACTCTTGAAATTGGCGATCGCCTTCTTCGCGGCGCGCGGCGCAGCAGCCTGACCGGTGATTCGAGCAAGGCGACCGGCGATAAAATCGCGGCGCTTTTGATCTTTGATCTTCCCCACCCCGCTTGAGACGACAATCTTGACGACGCGCGGCGCTTGCATCGGCGACGTATAGCCGAATTCGCCTTTCATCGTATCGAACATCGTTGTGTGTTTTGCAGCATTCATAGTTATTTGATCTCCTGACCGCTCTTCACCGCGATGCGCTCCCGACCGCCGTCCTTGCCTCTCGTTATCTTGACGCGGGTCGGCTTACCGGTCTTCGGGTCAAGAAGCTGGACATTGGATACATGGAGTGGCATCGGTTTCTCCACGATCTGACCCTTGCGACTCTGCGCAGTCGGCTTCCTGTGGCGCTTCACGAGGTTCGCGCCGTCGATAAGCACCAAATCCCGCGCAGGAAATACGCGGGCGATCACTCCCTCCTGCCCGCGGCTCTTGCCCGCGATAATCATGACCTTGTCTCCTTTTTTGAGTTTCATACGAATACGTTGCAAGTTTGCCGGGCTATACGATTTCCGGTGCCAGAGAGCCGATGCGCTGGTAGCCTGCCTCGACGACCTCGCGCGGGATAGGACCGAACACGCGGTTCGCCTTCGGCTCCTTCGGCTCTTTTCCAGACCCGGTGACGAGGACGACCGCGTTTTCATCGAAGCGGATGTAAGAGCCGTCTTTGCGGCGGAGCGGCTTCACCTGGCGCACCACGACCGCGCGATGCACCTCCTTCTTCTTCACCGATTTGCGCGGCTGCGCCGTCTGGATGGAGATGATGATCTCTTCCCCGATTCCGGCGTATCGTTTCTTCGAGCCTCCGAGTATCTTGAAGACGCGACCGATGATGCCGCCTGAATTATCCGCTATCTTCACGAGTGTTCGGTCTTGTATCATACGCTTATTGGGCGACAACGAAGCGCTTACGCTTTGAGATCGGGCGCGTCTCGCGGATCGCCACTTTCTGACCCACGGCGAGAGTATTTCCAGGATCGTGGACGAGGAATTTCTTGCTGCGGCGGATGAATTTCTTGTACTTCGGGTGCTTCACGTAGCGCTCGACCGACACCGTCGCGGTATCTTTCATCGCCGTCTTCACGACGACGCCTTCGAGTACTTTCCCAATTGTGCCGGTTCCTTCAGTCATAGCTATTGCGCGATACTACGCGAGTTGAGCTCCGTAAGCAAACGAGCGATGCTTTTGCGGAGCATCCGACCTTCCTGCGTATTGCGCGAGCGCGAACCCGCGCCGCCGAAGCGGAAACTGCGGAGGCTCTCCCGCTTGTCGGCGAGCATCTTCTGCAGATCTTCCACGCTGTTCTTCTCGAATTCTTTCATACTATTCTCGCGCGACGACTTTTGCGGTCAGAGGAAGTTTCGTGCCTGCTTTGCGAAGCGCCTCGCGCGCCATCTTTTCCGGAGCTCCGTCGATCTCGAAAATCACGCGACCGGGGCGCACATCGGCGACATAGCCTGCGACATCTCCCTTTCCGCTTCCCATGCCCACCTCCGCCGCCTTCTGCGTGAAGGGTCGGTCCGGAAACACGCGAATCCAGATCTTCGCCGATTTCCCTCCCGCGCGCGAGAGCGCGCGGCGCGCCGCCTCGAGCTGATTCGACGTGACGCGCGCCTGCGTCATCGCTTTCAAGCCGAACGAGCCAAACGCGACCGTGATGCCGCGAGTCTCCGGCGTATCGAGGCGCGCGCCGCGGCGGCGCCCTGTCTGCCATTTGCGATATTTGGCTTTCTTCGGTGCGAGCATACGTGTTATTTTTGTCCCTTCGTATCAAAAATATCGCCGCGATAAATCCATACTTTGATGCCGATGACGCCGTACGGCAGATATGCCTGCTCGCGGGCGAAATCGATATCGGCGCGAAGCGTCTGGAGCGGCACCCGACCGCGCTTGATCTCCTCCGCGCGCGACATCTCGGCGCCGCCGAGGCGCCCGGAGATCGCGATACGCACTCCCTGGACATCGCGATTCGCCATCACTTTCTCCACCGTCTGCTTGAGAACGCGGCGAAATGTCTGCCGTTTCTCCAGACCTTCGGCGATCATGTATGCGACGACCGGGGATTGGCTCTCGGGTGAGCGGACCTCCTCGATATCGAGCCGGACATTCATCTTCGGAGCGCCTTTGACGGTGCGGATTACTTCCTGGATTTCTTTGGTGAGCTTGACCGACCCTTCTCCGCCGCGTCCGATAACGAGACCGGGGCGAGACGTCTTGATGAGCACGCGAATTGCCTTCTGATTGCGCTCGATCTCAACCGCCGTGACATAGCAGCCGCGCAGTCGCTTCTTGAGGAAGCGGCGGATCGAAGTGTCGACCATCACGTTGGTCCGGTAGTCCGCCGGGTTCTTCGCAAACCAGCGCGACTTCCAATCGCGGATGACGCCGAGGCGATGTGCGTATGGGTGTACGGTGTGTGTCATATTATTGTGCGGATTTCACCTTCTTCGCCGCCTTCTTTTTCGCGACGGGCTTCGGCGCAGGCGCATTCGAGCCGAGCTCGATCGCGACGACGCTCATCTCTTTGTGGATGCTGCCTGCGCGACCGCGGGCAAAAGGGCGCGCGCGGCGGAGGACGGTCCCCTTATCGACCGTGATCGCCTTGACGAACAGATGCTCGGGAGTATTCCCCATCGAGCGAGCGTTCGCGATCGCGGAATCGAGCAATTTCCCGATAGCCGGGGAGGACTTCTTCGGGAGATACGCGAGCGCCGCGCGCGCCGCAGGGACGGATTTGCCGCGGATGAGATCCGCCACAAGGCGCACCTTGCGCGGAGACTGATGATAATTTTTGAGAAGCGCTTTCATATACTATGTGTAGTGAGCCATGTCGAATCTATTTCTTCTTGGTGTCGGCGGTCGCTTTCGCCGCTTGTGCGGTCGCGATCTCAGCCGCCTTCGCCGCCATTTCTGCCTCCTTCTGCATCTTACCGCCGTGCTTTACGAATTTGGTCGTCGGGGCGAATTCACCAAGCCGGTGCCCCACCATATCTTCGGATACGTAGACCTCTTCGAAATCCTTGCCCTTGTGGACGGAAAAGGTGTAGCCGACAAACTCCGGTGCGATCATGCTTGCGCGCGCCCACGTCTTGATCGAGCCCGCGCCCGGCTTTCGGGCGCCGACTTTTTTCATCAGCTTTGCGTCCACGTACGGACCTTTCTTGAGCGATCGTGTCATATCCAATGTAAAACCCGCCAGGGCGGGAGTGCGCACAATGTATAGGAAACGAGCTGCAAAGTCAAACAAAAGACCGCGGTCGGCGGTCTGTTGCGTTTACTTTCGCTTTCCGACCTTGCGGCGGGAGACGATGAATACGTTCGAGTACTTCTTCGGACGGCGGGTCTTCTGACCTTTGCCGGAGGGCTTGCCCCAGAGCGTACGCTGGATGCGATGACCGCGACCTTGACGACCCTCGCCGCCGCCATGCGGGTGGTCGACCGGGTTCATCGCGGTACCGCGCACGGTCGGGCGAATGCCCTTCCAGCGCGTGCGACCCGCTTTCGAGACGACGACAAGGCGGTGCTCTTCGTTTGAAACTTCGCCGACGGACGCCCATGCGGTCGAGATGATGCGGCGGACTTCGGTCGACGGCATCTTGAGGTGCGTGTAGCCCGCATCCTGCGCGACCACCTCCGCGAAATTGCCCGCGGAGCGCGCAAGGACGCCGCCGCCATCCGGCTTTACCTCGACGTTGTAGACAAATGTGCCGACCGGGATATTCGCAAGCGGAAGACGGTTTGCGGGCTTAAGCGGAGCGTTCTCGGAGACGACGAAGGTATCACCCACCTGCACCTTCTGCGGCAAAAGGACGTAGCGCTTCTCGCCATCGCGATAGATCGCGAGCCCGATGAACGCGGAGCGGAACGGGTCGTACTCGATCGATGTGATCTTCGCCGGGACGTTTTTCTTATCGAAGCGGAAGTCGACGACGCGATACGCTTTCTTGTGCCCTCCTCCTTTGTGGCGCATGGTGATACGACCGTGGAAATTGCGACCGCCCGTCTTATTCTTGCCGCGCGTAAGCGGCTTGTGCGGGCGATGTCCGCTCAGCAAAGCCCGGAAATTCAGGCTCACGCGACCGCGCTGGCTCTTCGACGTCGGTTTGTAGTGTTTGAGGCTCATAGGTGTATGTGGTAGCGGAGTAATCGGATTATGCGATCGTTATCGTCTCACCCTTCGCAAGGTAGACGTATGCTTTTCGCCCTCCCTTGGAAGCGCCGATACGACCTGTCTTCATGGAGCGGCGCGTCTTCGACGGGACGGTGATGACCGCAACCTTGCGAGGAGTGACCTGGTAGACCGCGCGGACCGCCGCGATGATATCGCGCTTGGTCGCCCGCGGATCGACGTCGAACGTGTAGACGGATGCCGCCTGATGCATGGTCGCTTTCTCGGTGATGCGAGGATTCTTGAGCATGCTCGCGACATGCGCGCTTGCCCCAGGGGACGCAGCGATCTTCGCCGCCTGCGGCGCAGCGGGTGTCGCATCTTTTTTCTTTTTGCCAAAGAGTGCCATACGGATTTATCGGGCGATCTTCTTCTTGCGGCTGGTGCTGCCCTTCGCATCGGAGACCGGCGCAGTCGCTTGCGCCTTCGCCCGATGCGCCACGATCGCAAGCGCCGCTTCTGGGTTCTCTATCACGAGGTACGTCGAGCCGAGGATAGCAACAGGATTCAGGCTGCGGACATCGACGCAGGAGACATGACCAAGATTACGGAAACTCTTCTGCAGCGCGTCGTTCTTCTCCGAGAACGCGACGAGAGCGGCATTCTTTTTCTTCGTCGCGAGCTTTTCGAAGCCCGAGACCTTGGAGAGGGTCGAGAGCGCTTTCGCGGCAAGAGCCGTCTTCGGCGTATCGATACCGAAAGAATCAACGAAGAGAATCTCGCCGTCCGCAAGCTTCTTCGAGAGAGCGACGAACAGCGCTTTCGCGCGCATCTTCTTCGGTATCGTGCGCGAGTAATCTTTCTCGCTGCGCGGACCGTGGGTCACGCCGCCGCCTCTCCATATCGGCGAGCGGATGGAGCTGTGTCGGGCGCGACCGGTCCCCTTCTGCTGCCACGGCTTCCTGCCGCCGCCGCGTACTTCGGCGCGCCCCTTGGTATGCGCGACCGGCGTGCGGGCATTCGCCTGCATCGAGGTCACGACCTGATGCATGAGCGAGTCGTTCCACTTCAATCCGAATATGCTCTCCGGAAGCGAGATCGTGCCCGTCTTTTTTCCTTGCGTGTTGTAAATCGATGATTCCATACGATGTGATTATTTGCCCTGAGCCTTGTCGAAGGAGCCGCGGATTTCGATGAGCGTACCCGGGTGTCCTGGGATTGCGCCCGAAATAAGCAGCGTGTTCGTCTCCTTGTCCACGTCGACGATCTTGAGATTCTTCACCGTGACGCGATCGCCGCCCATGCGACCCGCCATGCGCATACCTTTGGCGACGCGACCGCCGGCGCGTCCGGCGCCTCCGATCGATCCGGGAGCACGCTCTTTATTTTTCTGACCATGCGAGCGAGGACCTCCCTTGAATCCATGGCGCTTCACCACGCCCTGAAAACCCTTGCCCTTCGAGATGGCAGATACACTCACGACATCGCCAGGTGAGAACACAGACACATCAATCGTATCGCCGCGATTCACTTCGCCTGTCGGCGCGAATTCGCGAAGGTGCCGCGCCGGAGCGAGACCCTTGAGATGCCCCTTGAGCGGCTGCGACATGTTGTTTTCTTTCTTCGCGCCGAATCCGACCTGCGCGGAGGCGTAGCCGTCTTTCTCCGCCGTCTTCACCTGCGTGACTGTAAGAGGACCGGCGCTCACGATCGTCGCAGCACACACAGCGCCGCTTTCGTCGAAGACCTGCGTCATCCGCCCTTTTGTGCCGAGCATGAATTTCATAGATGTAAAATCGCGCTCAATGGCGCGACGAGTGTCGTGTCCATTGGTCCCTATGGGGACGTGGCGTGGGGGCAGTATACAGACCGCAACACAAAAGTCAAAATTTGTACGGGATTCGCCGCACACAACACCCCTCGCTAGTATTGTTTATAACGACCTATAGGTAAGTATAAACAATGGCGGAAAAACACCCTATCCTACGGGTAAGCCGAAGTGAGTTCGAATGGGGTTTTCAAATTCGATTACGTCCGCAACGAGATATCGGACCGAAGTGCCAAATTTATACTCCGCTTTGATAAGCGTGATGATTTCTTCACAGTCATACGGATGCACCCATACGCTATCCTGCAGACGATAGAATCCAAGTTGGACGAGCAGATTCCGGATCCGGATCCGATCAACTCTCCGTTTTTCCGGGATGTCGAATATGACGACACGCCATCGCTCATCCCACCGCGAGGGGGCGCGTATCGTATAAGCTCCCAGATTTACGCGCGAGATTTCGCGCATCCCCTTGCGGGTGATCCGCATCTGCGTGCGACCATTTTTCTCCTCAAACGATACCCATCCTTTACGCGCGAGTCGCGCCGCAGTCTCACGAAGACGCTGCCGTGGATCAGGCGGGAGCACTGCATCGATATGTTCTTTCTTAAGAAGAGCCGCGACCTTCGGCGCGGCGAGAGCGACCGTCATAATGCCGCCTGCAAGAAGAACCCTGAGCAAAAGGCTCTCAAGTGAGCCTCTGCGCGAGCGTTTCTTCGCAACATGCTCCAAAGAACCTCTTTTATGTCCCATAGGCATCCTCGAAGCAGAATTATCGTATTGTTTATAATGTCCTATAGGTATGTATAAACATACAGCAGGGTTATTTGGGGATTTGCGGCGCGTGCGCTGATGCGGCGACAGCGGCGCGGCGCTTCATCTCGAGCATAAGCCCGATGACGACGATCAGGATCGCGGATGTGATGCCGAGTCCGATCGCGATTGTCGGGTCGGAGCCGTCGAAGCCGAAAGCGGTATTGAGCGCGCAGAGGAAATCGGGCAGTGCGCCGCACGCAAGCGCCTCCGCGCGAGGAGATTCCGTGTACGGGCGCCATTCGATCGCGCCCGGCGTTATCCCCTGCTTCAGAGCCTCCTCCGAAAGCGTATCGACCATGAGGTCGATCTCGGCAGCCGAGAGCGACGCGGTGCGGGGGTCGCTGAGGAGAGCAGAGCGGATACTCGTGTGAAGATCTTCGTCTTCCGCGTGCGCATGCACCAGGATAGGAGCGGCATACGCGATCGAGAAAAGCAGTATCGCCCCGACGACCGCTCCAGAAAGAGAAATCGTCTTCATGCCTATGTCTCTTGGAACACGGGGACGATATTGACCGTCTGCGTCTCTGTGATGGAGGATGGGACAGCATCGGGAAGCGAGATGCAGGTCATTGTGAATACGGTCTGAGACTCGATCGCCGACGATTCTTTCCCTGCGACCCCGGAGCCGAGAGCGGTCGTCGTATCCAAAGCAGAATTGGTGTCTGACCACGTGTCGTGCGCGGGGTTATTCGCCGTCACGGTGCAGCTTTGCGCACCGACGACATTCCAGTACACGCGGACCTTGTCGCCTTGCCGGACAAGAAGCGGCTTCACCTGCAGATGGCCGGTCGCTTCGAAAGTGCCTCCCGAGCCGCTGCCGCCGCTTCCCCCTCCGGCAGGATTGGAAGCGGTGAAAGCGCCAAACGACGGCGGAGGCGGTATCAAGCACGCCCCGCTTGAGCACTGCCACCCGCACGAATGGCTGTATACTTGCGAGCAATTGCCCATGACGGTGTACACGTCTTTTCCTTGGCAAGTGTACCCGGAGATTTCGGATGCGTGTCGGGGATACGAGGGGCACGATGCAGGTACGATCGCGAGCCCTTGCGACGAAGCATCGGTGAATCTCAATTCGGATGAGCGAAATCCTTCCTGGTCCGGCAATACGTACGACACGGCAAGAAGGAGCGCTATGCCGACGAGTGCGATAAGGATCGCTCTCCTGATGCCCGAGCTAAAGAGCTCCCGACCAAAATGGTAGACATCGATCATACGCATCATTGTAGCGCGTCTGAAGCCGCATCAAGGATGATGGTGTGCATATTGGTGCGCGCCGCCTCGACGAACGCGTCAATCCCCTCCCGAGCCACGCGCGGATCGTTGCCCGGATATGCGGTGAGCCACTCCTCCTCTGTGATCTTTTGCGCAGCGACCAGCGCTTCGCGCGCCCGCACGCGGGCGCGCGGCAGATCGCCGGTCTCATAAAGCGCGATCGCGCTCGTATTCAGAAGCCATGGGTTGCCCGGGAAATACTGCAACCCGTCGTCAGTCGCGCGCGCCGCATCCGCCGCCCTCTCCGCTTTCAGGAACACCCACGCGTAGTCATTGATCGCCGCCCAGTTGTGCGGATCGGATTTCAAGTATGTCTGATAGTCTGCGATCGAAGCGTCGTAGAGACCCATGTACCCTTCTATAAGCGCCCGGACGTAGTATGAATTGGGTGTCTTGTCACCCTGCATCGCGATCTGAAGATCGATCTGTGTAAGGGCTTTTGCGAAATCGCCCTTGAGAAACGAGATGCGTGCAAGCTCATGGTACAGATACGGCAGATCGCTCGACCCATGCGCCGCCGCTTTTTCAAACCAATACAAAGCGCGGTCGACATCGTACCCCGCGGCATCACGGGCACTGAAATGCTTCTCACCGAGCGCAAACGCTC
>CAIOKC010000024.1 GCA_903858755.1 uncultured bacterium
CACGTCCGAGTCGGAGCCATGTCCCGCAAGCTTGCGGGACGGGCGAGACAGGGTCGTGGAATTTTGCGAGCGACGACGAGCAAAATATCCCTGACGAGAAACAAAACAGCATGCTACAGTATTTTCATGGCGCACATACACGAAACAATGGATTTCACGGCGGAGGTCTTTATCGTCTACAAGAATACCGTACTGCTTCGCATGCACGATAAGTACAAATTCTGGTGTTCTGTCGGCGGGCATATCGAGGTGGGGGAGGATCCGAACGAAGCCGCGCTTCGCGAGGTGAAAGAAGAGGTCGGGCTCGATGTCGTCCTTTGGGATGCGCCGCAGCGGTTTACGACGATTGAGAATAGTTTCCGCAATCTCGTACCGCCGGTCGGTCTCAACCGCCATCAGGCAGGCGAGAGGCACGAGCACGTCACGTTCGTGTATTTTGCTACGTCCAAGACGGATGCCGTACGACCCGAACATCCCGACGATGAGTGGAAGTGGGCGACGCGCGAAGACCTTGCGCGGATGGACCTGCGTACCAACATACGAGAATACGCCGAAGCCGCTCTCGGAGAGCTCGCCGAATAGCCGGGGAGGTGCATGTACTTATACATATCGACCGGACATTATAAGTACATGCGGGTCGGTGTGAATTGCAGGGTTGCGCGAGCAGTGAGCTATGCAACAATTGCCCTATGCAACACTCTTTTCGTCTGCCGCTTTTGGCGTTTTTAATCCTCGTCGGCGCTCTCGTCCTGCTTGCGCCCCGTGCGAGTTTTGCGGCGCAGATCACGATCACGATAACCGACAATCAATACTCGCCGAAGATCGCGAGTATCGCGCCGGGAGATACGGTCACGTGGGTCAATAGCGGCGCGACGCCGCATACCGTCACGGCGGACAACGGCACGTTTGATAGCGGCACGATCCAGCCCGGGCAATCATTCTCCGCGATTTTCAATTCGGTCGGGACGTACGCATACTATTGCAAATCATACGGTGCGAAGGGTGGCATAGGGATGTCGGGCGTGCTCACGGTGGGCGCTCCGAGTGTGATGGCGTCCAATACCGTCGTCAACACCAACACGGCGGCGATCGCTCAGCTTCAATCGCAGCTTCAAGTGCTGCTTGGGCAAATATCCGCGCTGCAGGGCAGCCGGACCACGAGCACCGTGATTCCCTCCGGCGGGAGCGTCGCGTATGATTCGAGCTCGTGCCCGCTCATCGGGCGCTCGCTCACGATCGGGAGCTCGGGCGACGATGTCATGCGGCTTCAGCAATTTCTTGCGCGCGATGTCGATGTATATCCGGAGGGGCAAGCGAGCGGCTACTACGGACCTCTCACTGAAGCGGCGGTGAAGCGCTGGCAGGTGAAGTACCACATCGTTTCCTCGGGTACTGCTGCGACGACCGGCTACGGCGTCGTCGGTCCGCGCACTGCAGCCGCGATCTCGATACTCTGCACCACCGGAAGCTACGCCGGAGTCTCGGGACCGACCGGCTCGTCGGCTCCCGTCGGCGGATACATCACAGTGACTCCGATATCGGGTCCGGCTCCGCTTCGGGTCAACGTCACTGCGACGATCAACACGACGCATTCGTGCACGCCAGCGACCTATACGCTCGATTTCGGCGACGGTACGCTGCCGCAGCAGATAACGCAGACGGGAGGGAATTGCGGCGAGTCGAGCAGCACGTTTGCGCACGTCTATCCCGTCGGCGGCACATTCCTCGTCCGACTCTCCTCCGGCGTGCATCAGACGACCGCGACCGTCGTCGTCTCCGGCGGTACGACCGCGGTCATCTGCCCTGCGGGGTATCAGGCACAGGTAGTCAACGGCACGACCGTGTGCGTGCAGAATCAGGGCACGACGACGAATTACAGCTATGGCGCACCCGTCGTCTCGTCCGCGCCGAATGATCCGCTGACGTTCACGCTCCAATTTGATTTGCCGTCGTCATGCACAGGGTACGACATCTCGTGGGGCGACGGCACGCAGCACTCGACGCAGAGCGACGGCGGCTCATCGTGCGCGCAGAGCCAGAGCTCGAAATCGATCGCGCATACGTATGCGTCGCAGGGCGCATACACCATTGTGCTCAAGCGTGGCGCTTCGCTCTCGCGCCAAGACGACATCTCGATAACCATACAGATCTAGGGCGTGTCTGGAGATCCGCCCCTCGCTCCGATTGAGGGTTTCAGGAATACTCTAGTGGGGATCACTCGCCGTGCAGGCTTTCGCCGTGTGCGACGCGCGCGAGGAGCGCGGGGTGCCCTGCGAGCGACGGATCTTTTTCCACAATCGCGGCAGCTTCGGCGCGCGCGGCGCGGATGAGCTTGATATTTTTGAGCGCGTCCATGCCGAGATCGGTGATGCCCCACTGTTTTCTTCCGTAGAGATCGCCCGCGCCGCGCGCTTCAAGATCCGCCTCGGCGAGCTTGAATCCGTCGTCGGAATCGGCGAGCGCGCGCAGGCGCTTCATGGACGTCTCGCCCGACGTCTCGGGGAGCAAAAAGCAGTGCGGCGGCTTCGAGCTCCGCATGATGCGACCGCGCAGCTGGTGGAGCTGCGCGAGCCCGAAGCGCTCGGCGCCCTCGATGAGGATCACGGTCGCGTTTGGGACGTTGATGCCCACCTCGACGACGGAAGTCGCGACGAGTATCTGTATTTCATTCGCGGCGAATGCGCGCATGACCTCGTCCTTCTCAGCGGGTTTCATCGCGCCGTGCAGAAGACCGATCTCGAACTCGGGGAACACATCCTTTTTCAATCGTTTTGCCTCTGCTTTGACTGATTTCGCCTGAATAGCGTTGATCTTCTGCGGATCCGGCTCCTCGATGCGCGGGCAAATCACGTATGCCTGCTCGCCGCGCGCGAGGTGTTCGCGGATTTTCTCGTATGCCCGGTCGCGCTCGTCTTTCTTCACGATCTCGGTCGTTATCTTCGCGCGACCGGGCGGGAGCTCGTCCAAGATCGAAATGTCGAGGTCGCCATAGAGAGTGAGCGCGAGTGTGCGGGGGATCGGCGTCGCGGTCATCGAGAGGAAGTGCGGGTAGGAGGTTTCTTTTTGCGCGAGTGCGCGGCGCTGCCTCGTCCCGAATCGATGCTGCTCATCCACGATCGCATATGCAAGGTGTTGGAATTTCACCGACTTTTGGATGAGCGCGTGCGTTCCGACGAGCATCGCAATCTCACCACCCGCGACCCATTTCAAGAGCTGCGCGCGGGAGATGTCGGTCGCGCTATCTCGCGCGACTTTCGAGGGGAATTTCTTGCAGCCTGATCCCGTGATGAGTCCGATACTGATGGGGAGGTCTTTGAAGTATTCGATGAAGGATTGAAAGTGTTGCCCCGCGAGGATTTCCGTCGGTGCCATATAGGCGACCTGCAGATTTCCCGACATCCGATTCGGCGGGCGGGAATTCACAGCCGCATAGGCGGTCGCGGCGGCGACCAGCGTCTTGCCGCTCCCCACATCGCCCTCGAGCAGGCGTGCCATGGGGTGATGTTTCTCAAAGTCGGCGAGAATATCTTTGATGGCGCGAGCCTGCGCGGGCGTCGGAGGGAAGGGGATGCTCCTTAGAAATGTGTCTGCAAGCTCTGCGCCTTTGAGGATGGCAAATGAGGATTGCGTGTCGTTGTCGGCGCGCTCTCGCGCTCGCGCGATCTGCAAGGCGAATATCTCCTCAAACGCGAATCGCTTCCGTGCCACTTCCGCGTGCGCCTGCTTCTCCGGCTTATGTATCCAGACGAGCGCAGTCGCGAGGTCGGGAAGATTGTATCGCTCTCGCACTGCGCTCGGAATCGGGTCGTCGAGCGTGGTGAGGACATCGTTCGCGAAGATGCGCTCGAGCGCATGGAAGAACCACTTGCTCGTGATGCCGCGCGTCTCGGGGTAGACTGCAAAGATTGAGGGAGCTCGCGCGCTTTCTCCAGACGCAAAGAGCCCTTCGGGCACGAATCCCGCGGGGGTCGCTTCGACTTCGGGGTTTGCGATGTAGGGGCGCTCGGCGCTTCCGCCGACAGTACCCGTCAATTTCACCAGCGTGCCTTGCGGCACGTATGATGCGATATACGGCTGATTGAACCACATCACTTTCACTTTGCCCGAGGCGTCTTCGAAGTATCCTTCCGTCGCGTTGCGACGGCTTTTCCATAGCTTGCGCGCCTTCAGTTTGGAGAGCGTGCCGAAAAGCGTGATGTTTGCTCCGACCGCGAGCTGCGATGTGCTGCTGGATGCGCCGCCCGATTCGTAGCGGGCGGGGAAGTGATACAGAAGGTCGCGGACGCGCTGTACCCCGAGGCGCCTCAGCGCCGATAGCTGCGTCGACGTGAGGCGGAAGTGCTGCGAGATTAGGTCGCCGGGCTTCATTGTAAGAAGTATACCGAAGTTATTCACAGCCCCGCTTTCTGCATATTGCGCTCTTCGGGCTCATCGGTACTATAGTCGTGTTCGGTGTTATAAACGTTATTTTCGATTCTCGCTATGAATTTCGATGACGACAAGCGCGAAGATGATAAGGATGCGGCTCCGTCTGAAGAGTCGCTTGAGGAGCTGATGGAAGAGGAAAACGAAGAAGAGGCTCTCGCGGACATCGCGGAAGAATCCGACGAGAAGGCGTGGGAGTGAGTGCGCGGGGAGGGTGTAGAATAAGCGCATGAAAACGATTTTCAGAGTTCTCGGCGTCGGGGTCGCGGTTGCGCTCACGGTCAATGTCGTGCCCGGCGTGTCCGTGAGCGGCGGATGGCAGACGCTCCTCATACTCGCTGTTGTGTGGTCGGCTATCGTCGCGGTGATCCGACCGGTCCTCCGCATCCTCACGCTTCCGATCACGATCATCACGCTCGGGCTCTTCTCTTTCGTCCTGAACGCGCTGCTCTTCTGGGCGATGACGCTCCTCGTGCCCGCGTTCCACGTCTCGGGATTCCTCGCCGCGCTTCTCGGCGCGCTTGTGCTCTCTGTCCTTACGTGGCTGATCGAGCAGATCATATAGGCGGAGACTCTTTGCCCCCCGAGACGATGTCTGGACGCACTCGGAGTGCGCGGACGGAGTGTGGTAAGATTTCCGGAATATCATCGCGCTACGGAGCCTTTTTGCTATCTGAATGGAAAGATCGTCCCGATCGGCGATGCCAGAGTAAGCGTCAACGATATCGGTCTTTTGCGCGGTTTTGGCATCTACGAAGGTCTTATCACACACAATAGAAAACCCTTCATGCTCGCGGATCATCTCGAGCGTTTTCATCGCTCCGCGGGCAAGATGTCGCTCGCGATACCTGTGTCGGACGCGGATATCGAGGTCGCCATCAACGACCTTGTCGAACGCAACGTGCCGAAGGATACAGAGGCGCTCATCCGTATCATTCTCACGGGCGGGGAGACGAGGGGCGTGATCGACTACGGCGATACACCCACCCTATTCATTCTTGTCACCGAGTTTGCTCCGCTTGAAGCGGAGTACCTCGAGCATGGGTGCTCGCTCATGAGTGTCGAGTATCACCGGGATCTCGCCGAGATCAAATCGATTAATTACATCAAGACCGTGCTCCTCCAGAAAGAGAGAAGGGCAAAAGGCGCGCTCGAGGTCGTGTATACGTGGCAGGGGTATGTATACGAATGCGGCGGCAGCAATATATTCATCGTGAAGGGCGGGAAGCTCATCACTACGAAAGACGACATCGTGCTCGGCATCACTCGCAAGGTCGTCATCACTCTCGCCCGACCGCTTTTCGAGATCGAAGAGCGACCGATCACTGTCGAAGAGCTGCGCACGGCGGACGAGGTGTTCATCACCGGGAGCTTCAAAGAAGTCGTCGGCGTCGTTGCTATCGATGGCAAGAAGGTGGGCGATGGCATGGTAGGTCCCACAACGAAAAAAGTCATGGATGCATTCCATGACTTTGCTCGTTCGTACTAACGGGGTTGTTCAGTGTTGCGGAGGCGCGCTCTCGGTGCTTGTGGGTGCGCCGTCGGTCTTCATACCGACCGCGCTTCGCAAGTTCGCATCTTTCGCGATGAAGAAGAGGTAGATGATCTCGAGGATGCCCGCCGTATTCACGATGAGGAAGACGATGAACCACGCAAGCTCCTTGCGGCTCGCCGCTCTCCAGAGCGCAAGACCTTTCCATACGAGGCTCCAGAGCATGAGTGCGAATAATCCAAGACCAAAACTGAGCAAGTGCGGCATCATGCCAAACCCCTCAAAACCCTGCCCTGACCCCATGATGTGTATATAGTCCATATAGGGAAAGTATACACGAAGCAGACCGTGTGCGCACCGCAGAGTTTCGCGGGAGATTAAATCGCCCACCGAAGGTGGGCGATTTTCACGTTCATGCCGGAGGCGCATCGCACCTCACTTTCGCGCTATCGCTTTGGTCTCTTCCCTCACGATATCCGCGCACAGCTCGATGCATTCATCGCAGATGAATGCGGTCGGTCCGCCGAGAATGCTGCGGACATCCTCGTGTTTCTTGCCGCACCAATCGCAAGCCAGAAGGCGGTCTTTTCTCAACGCTTCGAGAAATTTCGCGGTGCACTCGTCGCAAATGAATGCATCCGGACCTGCGACGAGCCTGCGGATCTCATCCGTCGACTTCCGGCAGAAAGAACATCGGATCTCGTGTCCCAGGGCGGTCTCTCCGACCATTGCAGCCTCCATATGCGAGAGATCATTGATCGTACAGCTGGTGGGAGTATGCCATTTTTGACAATACTATAAAAGAGCTGCCCCGCGGAGTAAACCGGGGGCATTGTTCTAGCGCGATTTTGATATCCTGGCTGAGGTGTTCGGGTCTAAGGAAGATAAAACAGCTTTAATAATATTTTCGGGATCTTGGTCTGCTTCTAAGGTGTAATCGGCAAACTTCTCATAAAGAGGACTGCGTTCGTTGTACAGATCAGCGAATGTCTTTCCTTCGGTAATAACAATCCCGCGAGGGACATCCCCGATTATGGATCGAACCGTCTTTTTTGAGCCACGCGGAGCGTGGCGAATCCTTATGAATTCAGGATTTTGCGGGGGGAATGCAAAAGCGCCGCCGCTTCGCGGCGGCTCCTTTGGGGTTTCGGAAACCGAATCTAAATTTTTGCGGTGAGGGTCGGTCTAGAACCAACCGCTTCCAAAACGAAATTCCAAAAATGACCCACATCCACCATCTTTGGTAAAGTTTTTTCCTTGGTTTTGACTCTTCTTTATCCATAGTGCGTAAAATTAATTAATAATAGGCCCTTGTGTCTTAGCTTAGGTTTAAGGACTTGCGAAGAGGGGTTACCAACAGGCTCTTTTTATGGAGCAGTTCAAGCATAACATAAATATCCTATTTTGGGATATTCCAAGATGGGATAGACGATTTAGGAATGGACAAATCAATCCACTCCAAGGAATACAAGGTTGTTTTGCAGCGTTTGAAAAAGGCTCGCATGGAAGCAGGGCTCACACAGGTGCAGGTCGCGAAGAAGCTCGGTCATCATCAGTCGTATATCTCAAAGATTGAAAGTGGTGAGCGTCGCGTTGATGTCGTGGAGTTGAAGCGGATCGCTTCGCTCTATAACAAGAGTGTCAGCTATTTCCTCTAAGCGAGCCCTGCAAGGCGACTTTGACTAAGCTCTATTTTTATTCTATAACTCCACGGCTGCTTGACGCAGTATTCATAAGTGTATACTCTACACTTAGATAGTGTACGAAATACACCTAAGACAGCTCTTTGAAAGCTGCAATACCACCACTCAACCGAAGAAAGCGAGGCTTACTATGCTGATCAGACTCTTCCGTAGCGCAGGTGCTACGGGGCACGTCTTCTTCCTGAAGAACGGCCGAATCGCCAACAAGGGACTCGCCTACAGCGGGTTCATCGGTCCGAAGACGACCGTGGCTGTGGTTCCTACTACGCCGCAGATCCTCAACTTCGCAATCGACGCCCAGACCAAGGACAAGCAGAACGTCGTCGTGCAGGGCAGCCTCACTGCCACCCTCACACCGAGCACTGCCGTCTCGAAGTTCGACTTCACCGTCGAACCCAAGAGCGGTGGCTACCTCGGCAACTGGGTCCAAGTGCTCAACGCCAAGGTCATCGAACGCGTCGTGCGCGCGGTGCTCGACAAGGTGAAGGACCTCGACGTCGAAGAAGTCACTCGTTCGCAGAAGGTCGTCGAGGATGCGGTTACCGCCGCGCTCGGCAACAATACCTTCCAGAACGACGGCATCACGATCGACTCGTGTTCGATCCCCAAGATCGAACCGGGCGACGAAGAAGTCGAGGGCGCAATCGGCGCTAAGGAGCGCCAGACGATGCTCACCGATGCCGACAAGGCACTCCACGATCGTCGCTTGAAGGCTGCTGCCAACGAGCGCGCGGTCAAGGAGTACGAGGCGGGCACCCGGCTCGAGCTCGAGAAGAAGCAGGGCGTCCTGCTCGACGAGCAGGCCAAGAACAAGGAGAAGGAAGCCAACGCTGACGCGAAGGCGACCGAAATCCGTCTCAAGCCCCTCGCCGATGTCGACGCCGGCAAGCTGCTCGGTGCCGCGCTGATGGACGGTTTCAAGACCGGCCGAATCAGTTCGATCGTCGTCGCTCCGGAGCTCCTCGGCGCTCTCCAGCAGAAGCACTGAGGTTGCCATGGATCGGGTCGTCATCGTCACGAAACCCTCTCGGCTCGAAGAACTTGTGCTCCAACACCTCACCGAAGGTGCGGCACAGTTCATCCTCGAGTCGAGGGGGCAATCCATCGAGTCGTACAAGGAGGAAGACGCCACCTATAAGGCGGCTCTCTCCGAAGTGCGGCGTCAGATCCCGAACGACCTGCCTGTCACGTCCGTCAACCGCGAAGATCTGCCGAACTTTCTTTTCCGGGACAAAGACCTCATCGTGGTCTGCGGTCCGGACGGCCTCTTCGCGAACCTTGCCAAGTATCTCGGCAACCAGCCGGTGCTCACGGTCAATCCTGACCCCAAGACTGTCGCCGGAGTGCTCATGCTCTTCCCGCCCAATGCGGTGGGAGGTGTGATCGCTCAAGCGCAAGATGGAAAGCACCGGCTCGAAAGCCTTCCTTTCGTGAAGGCGTCGATCAACGACGACCGCGCGGTCTGGGGAATCAACGATATCTTTATCGGGCGTAAAGACCACGTGTCTGCCCGGTATGAGATCTCGTTCGGCAACCAGAAGGAACATCAATCCTCGAGCGGCGTCATCGTCTCAACAGGAGTGGGTTCCACCGGGTGGATGCGTTCGGTAGCAGCGATGGTTTCAGGTCTGACCCGCGAGGGAATGACTCACAAGCTGTCGACGCTGCCGGGTGCCACGAGCAACGAACTTGTGTTCGTCGTGCGGGAACCCTTCCCCTCGCCGAATACTGGAACCAGCCTCGTGACCGGTCGTGTGGTTCCTGGTCGGCCACTCACTGTCAGTTCGGAAATGCCGGATGGAGGATATATCTTCTCCGATGGCGTCGTCGAAAAGGCGGTTGAGTGGAATGCCGGGAGCAAGGTCGTGGTCTCCGTGGGAGATCGGTATGTGCAGCGAATCGTTCGGTGAACGCCAACGCAGGGGGCCCCGAAAGCCCCCTGCCTTTTTGTAAAAATGAAAAGTGTTAGAATTACACAATCATGGGAAACTCTGAGGAACAATTTAGGAAGACCGTAGCTGAGTTACGAATCGCTATAGCGGCAGTAGATGTCGCGCTTTTTACGATCCTCAATGACACGTTGCATGTTTTTCTTATCCCAGTTCATCGACCGCCACACTATCCAAATCAATTTGGTTTGCCAGGAGGAGTAATCGGTGTCAAAGAGACAGCAGATCAAGCTGCCAAGCGACACTTGAAAGAAAAGGCGCACGTCGATGGAGTTCATATTGAGCAGCTCTATACATTTAGTGACCCGGAAAGAGACAAACGAAGTCGTTCTATTTCGGTAGCGTATATTGCTATTGCATCTCCAGACCGTCTTTCAATAGATGAAAAGACGGATGGCAAATGGGTCTCGGTAAAGAAACTCCCAAGCCTTGCATATGATCACCCAGAAATTATTAAGACGGCTCTCGAGCGGCTTAAGGGAAAACTGTCATATACCAATATCGTTGCCAGTTTACTTCCCAAACAATTTACACTTTCCGAATTACAGAATGCTTACGAGATAATTCTTGATCGCAAGCTTGATAAGAGAAACTTCCGTAAAAAAATGCTTTCAACTGGGCTCGTAAAGGAAGTTGGTAAACAAAAGAAAACACAGCATCGCCCGGCCGAGCTGTATACCTTCACTAAAAAAGATTTGGTCACGATCCCAGAGGTACGCGTAGTCTTATAGTTACCAACTTGAAGGCATTCGGACGCTCTGGACTCGTCCAAGGGGTTGCGTCATTCATTGTGGTGTATGGAAACAATGATAAGAGCAAGGCCAGATGGGGTGCTTACGGAGACGATCTGTATGGAAACGGACTAAGCCGCGTAAAAGAGAGATTGGAGCGCGAAGGACTCACACATCCAAACCAGAAGGTAAAAGACTTTAGTGCTGAGATGATAAGGAATCTTGAGATTGATATAGCTGCATCAGCCGAACGAAACAAACAGAGACTCGACGAAGAAAAACAAGAATTTGAAGAAACACGCTTAGACCAATAAGGCGAACCGCCCTCAATAGGGGGCGGTCGCGAAACACGCTATCAGGTTCCTGCGGTCTCTGCTGGATGAAGTTCGAACCTACTTCGAGGAAAATCCCGATGCCGAATTCTAGCACGCCCCCGCGCGAGGACGCGCGGGGGTTCCGGCGAGCCCGAGAG
>CAIOKC010000025.1 GCA_903858755.1 uncultured bacterium
ATCAATCGCGGAAAATCCCCGATTTTACACCGACCACATCCACGGCAAACTCCGTCGCGAAGTTGCCACAAAATTCCCCTACATTCTTGGGACAAACGACATGTTCGTGAGCGGCGAGTTGAACGACCAGCTGTTCGGCGCCGCTGCACCGAATGATCTCATGCTGAAATACGGGATCGAAATCGCTCACAAACCATTCGCCCGAGATGTTCTTTTCTCCTTCTTCGACGCAAAAGTACACGACGCGGCGGTTGTAGATTTTTATCTGGATCTTTTCGACCGCGTGCTTGCGACCGCTCCAGTGCCGATCACGTCATACTTCGATTATTTCTGGTGGCTAAACTTCACGCTGAAATGGCAATCGGTCTATTTTCGGATACTCTCTTTCACTGCCGAGCGCAACGCTGCTGGGGTCACCGCTGAGTATGTCCGTACTCACTTCGAGCCGTTCTACGACACGACAGACTTTCAGCTGTGGAGTATGAACAATCTCGACAAACGAATGCGAGATACGTGGAATACGTATAAGTGGGTCTGCAAAGATATTATCTTTGATTACACGAGAGATGCGGCATATCGCGACAACAAGGTAAAGCGCGGGTCTTTGTATTTCATTCTCTTGCAGCAAAACGCATTCAACTTCATCGACGAGGAGATGAGGCTCCTTCGATCAATGGATCGAGATGCATACTACCGACCAAACAACGATTTCGTCTAGACGATTTTCTAGGTGGAAATCATACCGCGATTGACCTGACATGGACGAATTGGTAGCATCGGCTCCAGGTCTGTTCTTAATGACCTCAACACCTCGAAAAGGAAAGGTACTTGGACATGTGGACACAGAGCACGTCTCTCGACGTCTCCACGATTCTCCTCCCGCTCGTCGTCATCGTCGTCGGTATTTTGTACCGGCACTGGCGACAAAGGAATACGACGACCTCGTTCTACGTCGCAAACCGCGACGTCGGCACCTTCGTGATCGCGGTCTCACTTGCCTCGGCGTGGATCTGGACGATAGCGCTTTTTATCGTCCCGCAGAAGATCTACGAACTCGGCATCGTTGCCGCGCTGCCTCTTATCTTCGTCAACGCAGCATGCATTCTCCTGCTCGGGGCGCTCGTGCCTCGCGTCCGGAAGATCTGCGGCGACAAGCAGATGACGCTCCCGCAATTCGCCGCTATCCGCGACGGAAAGCGGACGGAGGGCGTCCTCACGGCGGGCGTCCTCGGAGTGCAAATCTATTCCGTGATTACCCACATGCTCGGCGGAGCTCTTCTGCTGCGATTCATGTCGGGTGGTCTCGAGAAACCGGCGCTCATCGTGTTGCTCGCCGGTGCATTCCTCTTCGTCGCAATCACGCGGGGTCTGCAATCCTCGATCGTCGCGGATGTCGTGAAATACATCGCGATCGGCGGAGTCGTGCTGCTCGCGCTCGTCGCCACGGATGTCTCCGGCGGTCTGCCGGCGCTTACCGATGGGATAGCGGGATTGCGCGACCCCGCAATGGGTCTCGTCGACGCGAAAACGCTCTGGCTGTTCGTCATCCCGGTTTCCGCGGCACTTCTGTCCGCTGTCGCCATGGATGATCAGCTGTACCAGCGTGGATTTGCGGCTCGCTCGCATCCCCGCCGTGCCTATGTGTTGGGAGCATTCTTGTTCCTGCTCATCGTCCTCGGCATGGGCTTGCTTGGGCTCCTCGCTGCGAACAAAGCGCTTGGGATCCAGATTAGCCCCAAGGAGCTGCAGTTGGTGAACTTCCTCACCATCCAGCATTTGCTGCCGAAGCTTCCGATGTACTTCGTCGTGATGGCTTTCATGACGTCGCTTATCGCGAGCGGAGGCGCGGCTCTTCACGCAGCGGGCAATGTGGGCGCGAAGAATGTGGTGCAGATGTTTCGACCGGGGCTTCCGGAGAAATATCTGAATCGGACATCGCGCATCGTCATGCTCATCACTCTCGCGATCGGCACGTTCGCCGCGTTGGCGGGCGTGGGGATCTTCGAGCTGTGGATTGGTTGGGGTATGTTCCGGGCGGTTCTGTTCTTCCCGCTCATTGCCCTCATCACAATGCCCAAGAGCAGCATCCCGTCGGTGTTCTCGTGGATCGTTGTGGGTCTTCCGGTGACGTTCGCTTCGTTTGCGACGTTCTTCTGGGGGCTCGGGCAGCCGATCTCGGTCGCCTCCGGGGAAGCAATCCTCGTGGCGTGGGGCGTCACTCTCGTGGCGTGGGGCGTCAGCACCTATCGCCGCACGCAGACGACCAGCCCGGCAATCTGATCCGCGTCGAGGAAACTTCAAGGTCTCGCGTTTTGCATGGTATGCAGCGCGAGACCTTTTTATTTGATCTTGATACCGTCATTTGCTTCGATTATCGAAT
>CAIOKC010000026.1 GCA_903858755.1 uncultured bacterium
ATTCTAGCATGCAAAAAGCGCCCTGAGCTTCGTCGAAGGGCGCTTTTTGTTTTGCAATAACCGAACACACAAGCAATTTGTATACACTCTTTTGTTCCGTCCATTCCCCGGATCTTTCTCCGGCGTCACGCGTGTTGAGATGTTCAACGCGATCACACTTGAGCGCTCGATCGAGACGCTCAAATCGACAGGTCGGTCTCGCTCCAGTGGAGGAGACCAATCCTTATTTGAATGATTCCACGAGCAGGTTCCCCTACCCGTGCCTTGTTACGACTTAGTCTTTGTCATTGAGTTTGCCTTGATGCATCGCAAGGATGCGCTTCGGGCACTCCCAACTTCCCTGACTTGACGGGCGGTGAGTACAAAGCTTGAGAACGTATTCACCGCGGCATGGCTGATCCGCGATTACTAGTGATTCCGGCTTCATGAGGTCGAGTTGCAGACCTCAATCCGAACTGGCGCCGCTTTTGGAGGATTTGCTCAGGGTTACCCCGTCGCGCCCCTTTGTAACGGCGATTGTAGCGCGTGTGCAGCCCAGGACATCAGAGGGACATGCTGACTTGGCGTCATCCCCACCTTCCTCCCCCGTGAGGGGGCAGTCTCGCCTGACAAATATAACAGGCAACGAGGGTTGCGTTCGTTACCCCACTGAAGGGAACGATTCAAACCACGAACTGACGACAGCCATGCATCACCTGTCCTACACCCTCGAAGGCTTCCTCGCTTTCGCGAGGCGTGCAGTAGGATTTCTAGCCCTGGTAAGGTTCTTCGCTTAGCGACGAATTGAGCCACACGCTCCACCACTTGTGCAAGCTCCCGTCTATTCCTTTGAGTTTTAGCCTTGCGGCCGTACTACCCAGGCGGATCGCTTAACGCGTTAGCTTCGCCTCCCAGAGGGTCGATACTCCGGAAAGCCAGCGATCATCGTTTAGGGCGTGGACTACCGGGGTATCTAATCCCGTTCGCTACCCACGCTTTCGTGCTTGAGTGTCAGGAAAGTGCCAGTCTGCTGCCTTCGCTTTCGGTATTCCCCTAGATATCAACGGATTTCACCCCTACACCTAGAGTTCTACAGACCTCTCACTCCCTCGAGTCGTGCCGTTTCGCCCGCATTCCCAGGGTTGAGCCCTGGTTTTTAACAAACGACTAACACGACCACCTACGCACTCTTTACGCCCAGTAATTCCGGGTAACGCTCGGGGCCTCTGTATTACCGCTCCTGCTGGCACAGAGTTAGGAGCCCCTTATTCATGAGGTAACGTCAATGACTTCCTCCCTCATAAAAGATGTTTACGTGCCGAAGCACTTCATCCACCACGCGGTATCGCTCGATCAGGCTTTCGCCCATTGTCGAATATTCTCGGCTGCGGCCCCCCGTAGGGGTATGAGCCGTGTCTCAGTCTCATCGGTGGGGGTCACCCTCTCAGGTCCCCTATGCGTCATAGCCTTGGTGAGCCATTACCTCACCAACTAGCTGATACAAGGCAGGCCGCTCCCGGAGCGATAAATCTTTCATCTTGCGACGTATCGGGAATTATCTCGGCTTTCGCCGAGTTATGCCCGACTTCGGGGGACGTTCCTACCTATTACTACCTCGTCTGCCGTGGGTCTAAACCCACTCGACTTGCATGCCTTATCCATACCGCCAGCGTTCACCCTGAGCTAGGATCAAACTCTCAGTAAAAGAGAACGATCACTCCCGCATTCGCTGCTTTGAAATTAATCTCACAGGGATCGGGGAGCTCAATTCTTTTACGAATCTGATTTTACTCTTTTTTAGGATGGACGGAACAAAAGAATGTATATCCTTTTCTTCCACTTACTGTTTTGTGTTTACTTACCATCGACCGATTTGCATCGGTCTTTGATGCGTACAATCTTGTATTCAATTGTCAAAGGTCTCGCAAGAGAATTCATAGATGAATTTCCCGACGCACCGCTCTCGCCACCCGGAGGTGGAGGATATGTAGGGGGTCGAGTGACCCACAGACAATCCATCAGGAGCGATGGTCCGAGGAGTATATATGAGGCGTATTTTGGCGTCAAGCCGCTGTGCGCGACCAGTACCAGACAAGAGAAAAACCCGGGCGTTGAAGCCCGGGTTTCCCCTCGAATCTAAAGCGGAGTGCTTATGATTCGAAGGTTGGAGAGTCACTTGGAGGAGGGATCGGTCGGGCGAATCTCCTTCTGTGCCCTGGCGAGCAGCTTGCACAAAGCACCGATGTAGGCTTTCGCCGTCGCCACAAGCGTGTCCAGGTCGTGTCCGACAGCACTGAAAGACCTGGATTCGCCCCTCAAGCGGATATGCACCTCCGCCTGAGCGTCGGTGCCTTCCGTCACAGCGGCGACCTGGTACAGCTCGAGCACCGCCTCATGCGGCACCAGTTTCTTGATTGCGGCGAAGATGGCATCGACAGGGCCGTTGCCGGTCGCTTGCTCGGTCCTGTGCTCGCCATCGATGTCGAGCGTCAGGGTCGCGGACTGCGGCCCCATCGTCCCCGCAACGACGATCAGCGACAACACCTTGATGCGTTCGTGAGCACGTGCGATCTCTTCATCCACCAGAGCCTCGATGTCCTCGTCTTGGACGGTCTTCTTGCGGTCGGCGAGTGCTTTATACCGACCCCACGCGTCCTCGATCTGGTTGGAGCCCAGGTGACGGTAGCCCAGCTCGCTCAGCTTGTGCTCGAACGCATGCCGCCCCGAGTGCTTGCCCATGAACAATTTGGATTCCGGAGCTCCGACGCTCACCGGCGTCATGATCTCGTACATCCTCTTGTTCTTGAGCATGCCAGCCTGGTGGATGCCGCTTGCGTGGGCAAACGCATTCCTGCCCACGATCGCCTTGTTGTACTGCACTGGGAACGAGGTGACATTCGACACGAGCTTCGAGGCGCGCGTCAGCATGGTCGTGTCGATCCCCGTGTGGTACGGGAAGGAATCGCTTCTAGTGCGAATCGCCATCACGATTTCTTCGAGCGCAGCGTTGCCGGCGCGCTCGCCGATGCCGTTGATGGTGCATTCGATCTGACGGGCGCCGCCGAGGACGCCGGCCAGAGAATTGGCGACCGCCATCCCGAGATCGTCGTGGCAGTGCACGGAAAACCGCGCCTTGTCTGCGTTCGGCACGGATTCACGCAACCTTTTGATCAAGCTGTAATACTCGGACGGATGCGTGTAGCCGAGCGTATCGGGGACATTGATCGTCGTCGCCCCCGCCTTGATCGCTTCTTCGATGCATGTGCACAGGAAGTCGAATTCAGACTGTGTGCCATCTTCACACGACCACTCGACATCGTCGATCAGATTGCGCGCGCGATTCACCGACCAGATGATTCGCTCGAGCACATCTTGAGGGCTTTTGCCGAGCTTCTCCCGCATGTGCATCGGAGAGGTCGCGATGAAGGTATGGATCCGACCGCGGGGCGCTGCTTTGATGGCAGCGCCCGCTGCATCGATATCTTTCTCTGTCGCACGGGCAAGTCCGCACACGATCGAGTATTTCGTGCGCGTGGCAATTTCTTGCACCGCCCGAAAATCCTCGACACCGTTTACGGGAAATCCCGCCTCGATGACATCCACGCGCATCGTATCCAGCAGTTCCGCGACCTCGAGCTTTTCTTCGAACGTCATCGTCGCGCCGGGGCACTGCTCCCCGTCGCGCAGCGTGGTGTCGAAGATCAAAACGCAATCTTTTTCCAAGCCTGTCTGCGTAGTCATCCCAGTAGCCTCCTTGCTAGTGTTTGCGTGACTCTTTCAAAATCAAAGACCAGAAAGAACAAGGCCCTCGGTGGAGGGCCTCCTTGCTTCTGGTATTTTCTTGATACTAGAGACAAGCAGAACCTCCACCTGAGGTGGTAAGGAGAAGACCGAGAAGACTAAAACTGCCTTCGGCAGTTCGCCCGATCAATCGCTTTGCGATTGATTTAGGGAGACCTGTCTGCTTGTGTGTCATGTCTTGAGAATATCGCACCTCCGTTTTCTGTCAAGAAAAAAGCTCGCGAATTTGACGAATTCCTTTGCGGAGTTAGAGTAGGTGGAGGAAAGCCAAAGACCTGGTTCCTGGCAGTGGCTAGGGTTCCGACCAGCGAGGTGATGCTGCGAGAGTGGCATCCGGTTTCCTCCGTAATAGGGACAATCCTGAGCATAGCCGAAGGATGAGTACAGAATAAGGTGGCACCGCGATCTGTCCTGAGAGAAATCGAAGGATGAAACTCGCCCTTACGACACAAGCATTTTTGTGTTGTGAGGGCGAGTTTTTGCGTGTGCAGCAAGGAGGATTCGGTATGCAAAACAACAGGAACGGAAAGAGTCTTGTCGAGCTCATCTCTCACAGGGGTCCTTGGAGTAATGCAGAGCAGCCGGAAAAACAGCAGGTGGGAAAGCCGGAGAACAAGGACAAGAACGACAAACCCGCCGCTCCAGAACCTTCGGGGCGAGAAACGAGCGACTGGTGGTAAGGTATCTTCTCGGCGTCAGACCCATTGGTCTGACGCCGAATCTTCTTGATTGACACTCGTTCCGCTCGGGTATATGGTGGTCGCATGAGCAACGGTCGAATGTCGTCTGCAGCATGGTATTTCTTCTTCTTTACATCCCGAGGCGGGGTGGCTGCATCGTTGCTTTAAACCAAAGACAACAAGGCAGACAAGCCCCTCCTCGGAGGGGCTTTCTGTTGTCCGGGCTTTGCATCGCCCGCCAGCCGGCGGATCGAGACAAAGCCCGGGTCGCAGAATCCGGGACGCGAGCTCGCCAATCAGGAGCCCGCGAAGATCTTTCGGGTCGTGCGACCCCTGCTCTTTTCAATCCCCACAGATCTACAGAGGAGAATTCGAAATGCGATCGATAACCTATCTCGCGCACAACGGAGGGTGCGGAGCTCTCCACGCGCTCTGGCACCAGCAGAAAAAAGTGTTTCCGTTTACGCAAAACCTGACGATGCACTCCGCTATCCGCAACGGCGCAACGGATGCGCGCAAACTGGAAATCAGCGGCGCGCTCGCGCAGACGAAGGTCCTCGTCGTCTCCCTCTCGGCTGAGGAATGCGACTGCTCGCAAGAGCTCGAGGTCCATGCCCTCACTGAGGCGGCTCGGAATAAAATCCCGTGTGTGATTATCGTGAGCTCGGAGAGCCATGTCGGGCTCGTGCGCTCGATGCCGAGCGATGTGCGAGCGTTTATCCACCTCGCAATCACTCCGACGGAGTCGCTTCGGGAAAAGCTCTGCGAGCTCCTCCCGACTGCGCCTTTCGCCACTGTGTATGTCGCGGAAGGACTTCGATCCGAGCGTTTCGGCGCGGCGGTCTTCGCGATTGAAAATCTTATGGCATGATCGGGCAGCAAATCCGGGCGGCGATTCATTTCGCCGCCCGTTTCTTTGTATGGAAAATCGAGAGGCGCCGCGGAAATGTCCGCGGCGCCTCATTTCAGTGCCCGTTTTCAGCAAATACATCGCGCGATGCAAGCTCAAGCCGCTGCTTCACCTCAGACCAAAAGGGATTGAGCCACGCGATTTCTCTGAAGAGCGACTCGTCATTCTTCACCAGATCCATTCCGCGGAAATAGTGAAGCGCCGACCTGGTGTGGAGATTGAAGCTGTTGAGCTCGAGCCCGGCTTTCCGCATGACCAGACCTTGGTACATGGTCGCCAACTGTTCGATACTCGGACCCCTATCGTGCTCTTCCGGAGTCATGCTGCCCACACGCAACCCAAGGTTAGTAAACGTCGATACTATCGTCGAGGCGAGGGCGAGCGGAAGCGTGCCTCCGCAATACACAAGGTCGAGACCTTCGAGACTTTCGCCATTGTCCGCGAAGCCCTGCCGCCCGAAGAGCGGATGGATCAACAGGTAGTACACCTTGTCGGGCACATGCTTTCGCATGATGTCCGCAGTGTGCATTTTCACCGAGCAGACATCGACGAGGAGCGCCCCCTGCCTCATGCGCGGCGCGATGCTCCGCACTGCACGCTCCATCTGAAGCGGCGGGACCGCAAGGATGACCACGTCGCAATCCGCGACTTCGTCTTCGGTGTGCTTCGACGGCTTATGCGGATCGTATGAGCGGACCGTAGCATCCGGCAAATGCTCTTCGATGCGCTCGTGCACGAACAGACCGAAATCACCTCTGCCGAGAATACCGAACGAGGTCGCACACGCGGGAACTTTCCGATCTGACACCATAGGGTGCTCCCTTAGGAAACATGAAAGAACTCGGCAAGAGCCTACGCTTCTCGCGCGGAAAGTCAATGCTATTGCCTCTTACCTTCACGCCAGGATGCCCACGCGACCAAAAGCGGCGTCGCCAAAAATACCGACGAGTAGGTGCCGGCGATGATGCCGACGAGGAGCGTAAGCGCGAAGTCGCGCGTGGAGGCAGGACCGACGAAATACAAGACGACGAGCGTTATCAAGACCGTGAGCGACGTATTGATGGAGCGGACAAACGTCTGCGTGAGAGATCGCCCCGCAGTTTCTTCAAATACCTCTCGCCTTCCCCGCTCCTCGTTGAGCCGGAGATTTTCGCGCGTACGATCGAAGACGACAATAGTGTCGTGGATGGAGAAGCCGAGGATCGTGAGAATCGCTGTCACGAAGAGCGTATCTACTTGCGTCCCATGAACATGACCAAGAAGCGCGAAGAATCCGAGCGGGACAACGACATCGTGCACGAGCGTAATGAGAGCGATGAATCCGTACACCCACGAAGAAATCGGCTTCGACACCTTGCGAAATGCAAACGCGATGAAAAGCAGGATGCAGAGGAGGACGAGGAGGAGTGCGACAAGCGCTTTATTTTTGAGCTCGGTTCCGATTGTCGGACCGATCTCCGTCAGCTGATCTATGTGAGCGGTCCCGCCCTGGTAGGAGAAAATCGCGGGCAAGTTCCCCCGCTGCTCTTCGTCTAGGATTTCAGAACGCAGTGTGTATCCGTTGTCGCCCGACTCCCTGAGAGAAAAACCCCTGAATCCCGCATCGGTGAGTACGTTTGAAAGGACTTGAGATTCCGGGCGGATACCGTCGTAGCGTACCTGTACAAGAGTCCCCCCGGTGAAATCACTTCCCAAGCGAAGCCCGAACGCAGCGATTGAGGCAAAAGCTGCAAGCACCAAGAGTGCCGTAAGCGCAAAGAATATGGTTCTGTGGCGAATGATGAACATATCAGATATGTGTGCCGCTTCCGAAAAGGAATCTGGTGAATCCGCTCCGTGCCTCGACGCCAAGCGCAAGCAAGAAGGTGCGGGAAATGGTAATCGCAGTAAGCATCGAGACGAGGACGCCGAGCCCGAAGACAAGCGCAAATCCTTTGATGAGAGAAGTGCCAAACCAAAAGAGGATGACCGCGGTTATCATCGAGGAAATGTTCGAATCGCGAATCGAAGGCCACGCGCGGGCGAACCCTTCGGCGATCGCATCTTTAGTGTTCTTCCCGTTCTCGAGCTCCTCCTTGGTGCGCTCGAAGATGAGAATATTCGCATCGACCGCCATGCCGATCGAGAGGATGAACGCGGCGATGCCCGCGGCAGTGAGCGTGACGGGGATGATTTTGAAAAGCGCGAGCATGAGCGCGATATAGAGCACGAGCGCGAGTGCCGACAAGACTCCCGGCAAGCGGTACCACAAGAGCATGAAAAGCACGACCGCCCCGACTCCCCATACGCCCGCCATGATGCCATCGTTCACCGCTTCCGCTCCGAGTGTGCCGGAGACAGTTTGAGTCGAGATAAGTTCTATCGGCACAGGAAGCGCTCCGTAATTCAAATTGCGTGCGAGCTCTTTTGCCGCTTCGGGAGTAAAGCCGCCGGAGATGACGGCCGTGCCGTCGGGGATCGCTTCGCGAATGACAGGGACGGATATCGCACTGCCATCCAGGAAAATACCGAAGTAGCGCCCGACATTTGCTTTGGTAAGCTCTGCAAACAACTTCTTGCCTGCCGTATCGAAATGCAGCACGACGACCGGCTGGTTCAGCGCGCCAGTCTGACCTTCAAATTGCAACTGGGCACTTTCGAGATCTTTACCGGTGATAGCAGCAGGCTCAAAAAGTTCGTTGACGTTTTCTGCTGTAATAGCTTCCGGCGGTGTACTCCCTTTCAGCAATCGAAACTCGAGTACCGGCGTCTCGCCGATGAGAGTAATCGCTTTTTGCGTATCGGTAATTCCGGGCAATTCGACGATGAGCCGCTCTTCAGGAGCTCCCGCAAACGTCCCTGCCTTTTCCGTCTGGACGATCGGCTCGGATACGCCAAAAAGATTCACGCGCCGCTCGATGGTATCGCGAAGACTCGACATCGAGTCGTCGACATCGTTGGCGGTGATGCCGCTCAAATCGGCACGATACACAAGCTGCGTACCTCCCGAAAGGTCGAGCCCGAGCTTAAACGGGCGCGAACCGGTCATTTCGGAGCTGTAGAGATACCACCCCAGAGCAGCCCCGAGAACGAGCAGTGCCGCAGCCGCAAGACGCCTTTGCCACATAGTCGGTGTAGTCTACCCGCGCTTCTCGATCAAATCAAATAGATTCCTGAAAATCATCGCGACCGCGAGCGGACCCATACCGCCCGGCACCGGAGTGAAGACGGAAGCTCTTCGCACGCACGCAGGATCGGCGTCGCCGACGACCGTCCCCTTCGATTCGGATGCGCCCGCATCTATGAGCGCGACTCCCTCTTTGAGATGCTCGGGCTTCACGAGCGCGGGGCTCCCCGCGCCGAGGACGACGATGTCTGCATATTGCAAGTCGGCGAGAGACCCTTCTTCGAGCGTACATACCGAGACGTGTGCCCCGTGCTTCTTCAAGAAAGCCGCCGAAGGAGCTCCTACCAATCGCCCATTTCCCACCACGACCGC
>CAIOKC010000027.1 GCA_903858755.1 uncultured bacterium
CCGAGATACTATAGGCAAACCCCCCGCCTCGGTCAAGCGTTTGACTCAAAAGGGCTGCCGTGCTATCCTCCCTCGCGATGGTGTTTCTCCAGATGTACCTGCCGTATGCGCAGATCGGTCTCTCGGTCCTCCTTATTGCCGCGATACTATTGCAGCAGACGGGAGCGTCTCTCGGCGGCGCGTTTGGCGCAGACAATTTCTCGTCGGGCTTTCACACCCGACGCGGATTTGAAAAGACCCTCTTCCAAGCGACGATCGTCCTTGGTATACTGTTTGCGCTGTCCGCACTCGTCAATCTTATTACCAGCTAACAGCAGCGTGCCCTTCGGGGGAATACGCAGCGGTCTCTCGCCGCTATGAATTTGGATATCGACTCCTCTTCCAGTACGACACATACGGACGATCTGAAAACGAAGCTCACCAAAGAGCGTCGCGTCCGTCATTTCGCATTCTTCGAAAACATGCTCGCTTCGTTCACGGCGAGCGAGCGCCTTTTCCTCTACGCATGCTCGACCGCGCTCGCGATCAGTGTCCTCGTGCTACTTGCGGGCTTGAATAGCGCAGTCTCGGTCCCCGTGCCTCTCGCGGGAGGTACCATGAAAGAAGGCGTGGTGGGACCCGCGCGCTTCATCAATCCGCTTCTCGTGCTCTCGCAGCCGGACCAGGATCTCACCGCGCTTGTATACTCCGGTCTCATGCGCGCACTCCCCGACGGCTCCTATGTCCCCGACCTCGCGACCCGCTACGACATCTCCGAAGATGGCACCGAGTACACATTTACCCTCCGATCAGATGCCTCTTTCCACGATGGGACGCCACTCACGGCAGCCGACGTCCTTTTCACCATCGCGCTCGCGCAAAATCCGATGGCAAAAAGCGTACGGCGCGCTGATTGGGAGGGTGTCCGCGCCTCTTCACCCGACGATCACACCGTCGTGTTCACGCTGCCGCACGCCTATGCTCCGTTCATCGAAAATACGACAATCGGCATCTTGCCAAAACACCTCTGGCAAAGCGTCGCGCCGGAAGAGCTTCCGTTTAGCGCGCTCAATACGCATCCTGTCGGGAGCGGTCCGTATCGCGTCACGTCGGTCGACACCGATTCGACGGGTGCCGCGACAAGATACGACCTCGAACCTTTCAAAGACTTCGTGCTCGACGGTCCGTATCTCAAGCGCATTTCTTTCGTATTTTTCCCGAACGAGGAGGCGATGATCGGCGCGTGGAATGCCCGCAATATCGACTCTATCGCCGGCATTTCGCCCGCTGCACTCTCTTCTCTCAAGCGCACCGACGCGCATATCGTGACAGTGCCGCTCCCGCGCACTTTCGGGATTTTCTTCAACCAAAATCATGCGTCCATCCTCACTGATGCGTCGGTGCGCGCCGCGCTGAGCCTCGTCGATACGCAGGCAATCGTCGATACGGTGCTCGGAGGATACGGCACGACGCTTGAAGGACCGATTCCTCCGGGAATCATCGGCGCTATCGCGCCTGCCGTCCCCTTTCCGATTACTCAAGAAATCGCGCCGGCAGCGACAAGCTCAAGCGGACAATCTCGCGCGGAAGCCGCCCGCGCCCTGCTTGCCAAGGGCGGATGGAAATTCGACGAAAGCGAGGGTGTCTGGAAAAAAAAGAAAGACGTGCTCTCGCTCTCGCTTGCGACCGCAGATGAGCCAGAGCTCGTTGCAAGCGCGGAGATCGTCGCGAAGCAATGGCGCGATATGGGCGCGCAAGTCGATGTGCAGATCTACTCGCTTTCCGAGCTCAACACCAACGTGATACGCCCTCGTTCGTACGATGCCCTCCTTTTTGGCGAAGTCGTGGGGCGCTCCGTCGACCTCTTTGCCTTTTGGCACTCTTCGCAGCGCAACGATCCCGGATTGAATCTCTCGATGTACGCAAACAGCCGAGTGGACGCGCTGCTCGCGGAAGCACGCACGACGACCGACATGCACGATCGCGAGGCGCTCTACAAGAAATTCCAATCACTCGTCGCAGACGATACGCCTGCCGTCTTTCTCTACGCCCCTCATTTTATTTACGTTGTGCCTGAGGAGATCAAAGGCATACAACTCGGCGCGCTCTCGACTCCGGCGGAGCGTTTCCTCAACGTGTACCAGTGGTACACGCAGACCGAGCTTATCTGGAGCATATTCAGCAAACAATAATTATGGAACCACACCCGCATTCGCATACTCACGGCGCCTCCCCGGCGCGCAGCCCCGGGCGCGCGCCGCACCCGGGAAGACGACCTCCTCAGCGCGATGGCCGCCCTCGTCGCCGCTCGTTTGGTCCGCGCTCGCATCCACCGCGACGCGGCAAGACCCGCGTCGAGCACCAGGCACCATCACGCGCACATGCACCGCACGCAGCATCCGTCCCGCCTATCGCGAGCGATGTCGTCCGCATTATCCCCCTCGGCGGCGTCGAGGAGATCGGTCGCAACATGACCGCGATCGAGATCGGCGACGACATATTCGTACTCGACTGCGGTTTCGCCTTCTCCGAAGACGACACGCCGGGTATCGACTACATCCTGCCCAATACCGGCTACCTCGAAGAGCGCCGCAACAAAATCCGCGGTCTCCTCATATCGCACGGGCACCTCGATCACATCGGCGGCATCCCCTACATCATCGATCGCATCGGCAATCCGACGATCTACACCCGCAAGCTTACGGGCAAGATGATCCAAAAGCGCCAAGAGGAGTTCGCCGGCTCCGTGGTCACGATCCGCGAAGTGGAGCGCGACGAGGTTATCAAGCTCGGCAATCATACGATCCGCTTCTTCGGCGTGACCCACACCGTGCCGGATTCGATGGGCATCATCATCGAGACCCCATGGGGCGACGTGGTGTTTACCGGCGACATCAAACTCAACCATCTCGACGGTGAGCCTTCCGACGAGGAGAAACGTGAATTCGGCATATTCAAAGACCGCAGTGTCTTAGCGCTCCTCATGGACTCGACGAATGTATGGCAGCCGGGATTCTCGATACCCGAGTCGACCGTCTACAAGACGCTCAACAACGTCATAAAGGACGCAAAAGGTCGCCTCATCATCGCGATGTTTGCTTCGCATCTCGAACGCCTCATCCGCGTCGTGCATTTCGCCGAAGAGTACGGCAAGAAGATCGTCATCGACGGCAGGAGTATGAGGACCAACATCGAGATCGCGCGCGAACTCGGTCTCATCAAGTACAAGGACGACACGGTGGTCGCGGTCGAAAACATGGGTCAGTACCCGAAAGAGCGCATCATCATCCTCGCCACTGGCGCGCAAGGCGATGAATTCGCCTCGCTCGCGAGAATCGGCAACAAAACGCACAAGCATATCCGCCTTGAGCCGACAGACACCGTCGTGCTCTCATCGTCGGTCATCCCCGGCAACGAACGCGCGGTGCAGAAACTCAAAGACAACCTCTCGCGCCAAGGCGCGCACATCATCACCTACCACGCGAGCGATGTGCATGCATCCGGCCACGGCAATCGCGAAGAAGCGGCGTGGATCCACCGGCAGATCAAGCCGAAGTTCTTCATCCCCGTGCACGGCTACCACTACATGCTCCGCGTGCATGCCGATCTCGCGGTCGAGATGGGCGTCGCACCGGATCACATCGCAATCGCCGACAACTCCACGATCGTGGAGATACGAGGCGGCGAGAAAATCTCCAAGCACGCGATAAAGGCACCCTCGGAATTGCGCGTGGTCGAAGGATCGACCGTCTCCGAACTCTCCGACGTCCTCATGCGCGATCGAAAAGCGCTCGGACAGGAAGGATTCTGCGTCGTCGTCGCGACGGTGGACCGCCGCACCGGCAAACTCCACAAATCCCCCGACATCATCTCCCGAGGATTCGTATATCTGCGCGACAACAAAGATCTGATGGATCAGACGCGCCTCATCATCCGCAAATCAGTGGAAGGCTCAATGCGCAACCCGCGTGCAGCCGATCTCGACCACGCCCGCGACGACCTCGCAGAATCCGTCGCCCGCTTCCTCTTGCAGCGGACCATGAAACGACCGATCGTGATTCCGGTGATCGTGAGTATTTAGGTCCCGTAGCGATTCTCATATAAGCCCATCGCGCTTAAGCGACACCAAGGCCGCACCGATGCGTCTTTTTGAAAAAGGGAGCGATTCCGGATCCTGACCCATATGCGCGGCTTTCAGTATGGCGCCGCGCACTTCGCGTAAGCTTCCCTTGAATTTGGACTGCTTCGTGTAGACACGAGTGCGGCTGTTGATCTTGATCCCGTTACGTTTCAGGTACGAGCCGTAATCAAACAGCGCAGAGTGCCACTTTCTAGGGTCCTGCCCCTTCGCCGCCATCTTTGCAATAGGCAGCACCTCACTATCGGAATATCGGGAGATCGTATCTCCCGATATTGGGAAGAAGTGGTGGATTAATGCAGTGCGGACATTGGTCTCGATGAGGACATCCGGCTCGTTGAAGGCAAAGACGCGGACGGCTGATGCGGTGTATGGTCCCATGCCGGATAAAGTTCGGAGTACCGCAAGATCCCTCGGTACCTTTCCCTTATGCGCTCGGACGATTTCTTTCGCCGCATCGTGCACATACTTCCCTCGCCTGTTGTAGCCAAGTCCACTCCAGACCTTGAGCACCATGCCAAGGGGTGCCCTTGCCAGTGAGCGGACATTCGGAAAAGCTTCCAGGAATTTTTTGTACTTTTCAATCACCCGCGGCACCTGTGTCTGCTGGAGCATTACTTCGGATACAAGAATCTTGTACGGATCCTTGGTCTTGCGCCACGGAAGGTCGTGCCGTCCGTTCTTTTTGTAGTGCTCCCAGACGATGCGTCTGAAATCCTCGACCTTAGCGGATGTCATACATGACATCTTTTCTCTCCACTTTTACACTCCACTTCATACGCTTCGCGTAGCGGTACAGCTTTGAATTCGGATTGAAGCAAATCGGCTTTGCGACCATTTCCAGGAATGGTACATCGGTCTCCGTATCGCCCACCCCCACGGAGTGCGCGAGCGTGAGACCTTCTTTCTCGACCGCACGCTTCACGATATTTGCTTTGTTGAGAATGAGGTGCTCATCGATCACTTTGCCGGTGAAGCAATCTTGCGGACCGATCTCATAGACCATGCCGTATGTCTTATCAAATCCGAGCCGCGGGCAGAATTTATCGAGCACCGTCTTCGGCGAGTGCGACACCGCGAGAAGAAAATACCCGCGCGACCGCAGATCCTTGAGCAGATCGCGCGTATAGCGGTAGGTGCGCTTCCACTGCTCATCGACCACCTCTTCCGCGGCATCGGCAAGCGCAGAGTAGTGCACGCCCTTAAGGTGCCCGACGAATGCGCGTACGACCGCATCGATGTATTCCTGGTAGTCGCCCTCGCGATCGAGCCAGCGCACATGCTCGCGCTCATAGACCCTCCTCGTATCCGGAGGGAACACGCCTTTCTCGATGAGTCGATTGACGACCTGTATCAGAAGGCTGGAGCGGAATATCGTACCGTCTACATCAAATATCGCCGCCCGCCGTTTCTCCATGCCGCCATGGTACCAGAAGCATGGATTTGCGATACTCGTACAGCTGTGGCACGATGCACCAGACCACTAGCACCAAGGAGATGATCGTGAAGACAGTTCTTTCCGATACGAAATGCCCGAAGCATAAGTGCAAATGCGTCCTCCGCGGCGGGCAGGTCGTCTGCCTCAAATGCGAGGATGAGAAAAATCAGAAGCAATTCTCAAATCAGCCCGGTCACGGTCCTGCCAAACAGCAGACGTAGCGGTGCGCGTGAAAAAGCAAAGGGTGCCCCGTGGTGCCCTTTTTGTTTTTTGGCGATAGGCTATTGTATGGATATGAAGCGCAAGATACGCGTCGGCATTCTATTCGGAGGGAAATCCGCCGAGCACGAAGTATCTATCCGCTCCGCGCGAAATGTCGCCGAAGCGATAGACAAAGAAAAATACGAGGTGCGACTTATCGGTATCGACAAAAAAGGTCATTGGCTGGCTCCGCAAAAATCAGCCGCACTTATAGGGGCGACGAGCATCCCTACATCCGATGTAAAAAGTATTGTCCTCGCACCTGAGAGCGACGGCGATATAACGAGCTCCGAAGGCGAGGAAAAAATCGACGTGGTCTTCCCTATTCTCCACGGACCGTTTGGCGAAGACGGAACAGTGCAAGGGTTGCTTCGAATCGCCAATGTCCCTTTCGTCGGCGCGGGGGTGCTTGGCTCCGCGATCGGCATGGATAAGGACGTGATGAAGCGGCTCCTCCGGGATGCGGGCATCTCTATTGCCAAATTCATTGTCGCAACGGAATCGGCTCCGGTTTCGTTCAAACAAGCGCACTCCGAGCTTGGTCTACCCCTCTTCATAAAACCCGCAAACCTCGGCTCGTCGGTCGGAGTCAGTAAAGTGACGACGGAGGAAGAGTACGCGCCGGCGATCAGAAAAGCGTTTCAATTCGATACCAAGATTCTCATCGAGGAGTACATCGAGGGTCGCGAAATCGAGTGTTCGGTCTTGGGCAACGAGAATCCGATTGCATCAATCCCCGGTGAAGTCATCGTTCACGACGAGTTCTATTCGTATGACGCGAAATACATCGACGAGAGAGGCGCGTCGCTCCGTATACCTGCAGATATTCCGCCGGAGACGACACGGCTCGTGCAGGAAACCGCAATCAAGACGTACCAAGCGCTCGCATGCGAAGGCATGGGTCGGGTCGATTCATTCCTTACACTAGACGGTCGCGTCGTCGTGAATGAGATCAACACCATCCCCGGATTTACCAATATCAGCATGTACCCGAAGATGTGGGAGGCATCTGGAATTTCGTACACGGATTTGATCGACAGATTGATCACCCTCGCGCTGGAACGATTCGAAAAGCAAAGTCGCCTCAAAACAGCCCGCTAGACCGCTATTGTTTATCAGTACCTATAGGACGAGATAAACAATAGCGGTGTATATCAGCAATCACTTGATCCTTGGCCACCGTGTGGCGGCTTTGGGGTAGAGCTTCGTGAGCGGGTGCTTCGTGCAGTCATGCGGACGGGCGGGGCATACGTAGCGACCGTAGAGGACGAGTCCGTTGTTTACGTACTTCCAATCTTTCTTCGGGATGAGGCGTTCAAGGTCGTGTGAAATCTTTTTAAGGTCGTCGTGATCCGTAAGATCAAAACGCTTCGCAAACCGCTTCACATGCGTGTCGGTCGGGATGCCTCCCCACGTATCGTGAAGCTCGCCAAGGATTACGTGCGCCGTCTTGTAGCCGACGCCGGGGAGTTTCTGCAGGTCATTCTCGTCGCGCGGCACTTTTCCCCCGAAATCACGCGATACCATCTTCGCCGCGGCGATAATATGCTTTGCTTTGTTGCGAAAGAAGGTGATGGAAGAAATCTCGCGTTCAAACGTCCGTGGATCCGCATCCGCGAAACACGACGGCTTCTTGTATTTCTTGAAAAGCGTTTCGTTCACCCTATTTACCGCCTTGTCGGTGCACTGCGCCGACATTACGACCGCGACAACAAGCTGGAATGGCGTCGAATACCGCAGCTCCGTCTTCGGCTTCGGATACGTCCGCTTAAGATACGCGACGATTTTCCGCGCGCGCGCTCTCCTCTCCTTGAGTCGTTCAGTCTTCACCCGGCTACTCTAGCACAATCGGTACGTCGAGATGGTCGTCGTTTTCCGGCAATCCGGAAGGGTTGTCTCTCTTGAGTACGAGCTTTGCCGCTCCAGCATAATTCCCGGTGAGCGCGACATCGGCGAGGAACGGCACGAGATCTGTCGTCATCCAATCCGATTGTGCCTGCGCGATCACCGTCGCGAGCACGATCCCGTTTGCATCCTGTACCTCTATCGGGAACGATGCTTCAAAATACCAGTTGCCCGGAGCCTGCCCCATAACGACAAAATCCTTCCCGACGGTCGCGTTGTTCTGCGGGCTCAAGACAGAAACCTTCGAGTGCAGAGGCTCTTCGCCATTCTGCATTCCGGTCGTCGGCGCAGTGACGGGTGCGGGGATCGCGAAGAGTACCCACGCAAGTCCGATGATGATAATCGAGAGGACGGTAATAACGCTCCACATGATCTTTGCGTTCATTGCCCCAGTATACCAGGCTGACGCGCAGGTGCAGTAGCCGGGTATTTCTGCTACTATTGCCCGCATTATGGCTACGCGCGCACAACGCAAGAAAGTCGTGGTGATTGGCGGCGGCACGGGCACGTTCACCGTCCTGTCCGGTCTCAAAAAATATCCACTCGACCTCACCGCAATCGTTGCCATGTCCGACAACGGCGGCTCGACAGGGGTACTGCGCGACGAGCTCGGCGTCCTCCCACCGGGCGACGTACGCAATTGCCTCGTCGCACTCTCGACATCCGACAGGCTGATGCGCGCGCTCATGGGATACCGCTTCCAAGAGGGCAAGCTCAAAGGACACAGCTTCGGCAATCTGCTCCTCTCTGCGCTCGAGAAAGTGACGGGGAGCTTCGACCATGCGGTCGAAAAAGCGAGCGACATTCTCCGCACCAAGGGTCGCGTCATCCCGGCGACACTCGACAAGGTCACGCTCGTGGCGCAAGTCGGCAGCCGCACCGTTCGCGGCGAAGAGAAAATACAGACGACAAAGCTCAATGGCTCCCTCAAGGACCTCTGGCTTGAGCCTCACGGGCGCGCAAATCCGAAAGCGCTCGAGGCGATACGAGCAGCCGATCTGATCGTGATCGCGCCGGGCAATCTGTATGCAAGTCTTGTGCCAAATCTTCTCGTGCGCGGCATACCCGAAGCGATCAAACGAAGCCGGGCGAAAAAAGTATTTGTATGCAACCTCATGACCAAGGTCGAACACACAAAAGATTTCTCCGTCGCCGATTACACGGAAACGTTGGAAAAGTATCTCGGCTCGCCGCTCGACATCGTCATCTACAACAACGCAACCCCGGATGCGGAGCTTGTGAAGCGCTATGCGCGCGAGGGAGACACCCTCATCGCGTGGAATCATCTTCCAAAAAATCCGAAATTCCTCGGTGCAAATCTGCTCGCACGTCAGTACCACTCGCCAAACAAGGTCGGCACCGCGAGCAAAGAGAGTTCGCTCGTGCGCCACGACCCTGCGCGGCTTGCGCACACGATCGCAAAGATCATTGGAGTCCGGAAACAGATCTAGTTGCTTCCACAGAAGCGACCTGGTACTATTTCGATACAACTGAATATCGTATCAAGAGTGTGGGGAGAGTTCCGGCTCACCGATCCACCGGCAGCGTACTCGAAAGAGCAATGTGCCCCTTCCGGTCCTTCGGGAAGATACTTTTATTAGCTAATCTCCCGTCGGGGAGATATTTTCGTTGCACGCATGTTCCATCTTTTAGAAAGATACACGACGGAATCGGTCACCTCCGGTCATCCCGACAAAGTATGCGATCAGATATCAGATGCGATTCTTGATGCCTGCCTCGCACAGGACAGAGACGCGCGCGTCGCCGTCGAATCATTCGGCAGCCACGGCACCCTCATGCTCGGCGGTGAAGTGAAAACTTCAGCGTCAGTCGATTTCGAGAAAATAGCGCGGGATGTGTACACCGGTATCGGCTACGACGACGAGTTGAAGATTTTAAACACTATCGCTCAGCAATCCCCCGACATCGCACAAGGCGTCGATACCGGCGGCGCCGGAGATCAGGGCATCATGTACGGATACGCGACCGACGAGACGAAAGAAATGCTCCCCCTCGGGGTCGTCCTCGCACACGCGCTTGCCCGCAGGCTCGAGATACTCCGCCGCGACGGTACGCTCACATGGCTCAAGCCCGATGGCAAGACGCAGGTCACGATTGCACAGGGCAAAGTCATCACTGCGCTTACCTCTACGCAGCATGCGGAAGAAATCTCCCAAGAGGATATTCGAGCGGCTTTGATCGAACATCTTTTCACTCCGATTCTTGGCTCGGTCGAGCATATCGAAATACTCGTGAATCCGACGGGCAAATTCGTCCTTGGCGGATTCACTGCTGATGCAGGTCTCACCGGTCGTAAGATAATGGTCGACACCTACGGCGGCCTTATGCCGCACGGCGGCGGTGCCTTCTCCGGCAAAGACGCGACCAAGGTTGATCGCTCAGCTGCCTACATGTGCCGCTTCGCGGCTAAGAATCTCGTGGCAAACGGCTACGCGAAGAAAGCGCTCGTCTCGGTCGCTTACGCGATCGGTCGCGTCGAGCCCGTGATGATCGAAGCGTTTGACGATACTGGCAAGAATCTTACCGACGTCGTTGTCAAGAATTTCGATTTCAAACCGCGTGCCATTATCGAGCGCCTCGGGCTCACCCGCCCCATCTTCCGCGATACAGCTGCCTACGGGCACTTCGGCGTCGACGGTCGTCCGTGGGAAGCAATTGAGAGAATCTAGGTTGCGCCATCGCCAGTGTAATGTATCCTCAAGAGAGCCGTCAGAAATGGCGGTGGTTAGAAGTGGAGAGCGAATGTATTCTAATGAGCGTGTGGCCCCTTATCGGGGATACGAGGAGAGGGGTTGGGATATACCCAACAATCGGACATGCGAACTCGCATAGTATCTGCGGAAACCCTCCGGTAGTCTCCCTACCGTAACGTTTTTCGGAAAACCTGCCGGTAACGGCAGACGAAAATGGAAAACGGCAGGAGTCGCTTTTCGTTAATTGCGAGCAATCGCATATACCATATGTGTGGGATTTTCGGCTACGCAGGCTCCAAGCGGAGCGCAGCGGATGCGGTCTTAGAAGGACTGCAAAGACTTGATTATCGAGGATACGACAGTTGGGGCATCGGTGTTGTCGAGAGAAATCTCCACGTGGAGAAAAAGGTCGGGACCGTTGGGCGTACGACTGCATTACCAAAGAGTCCAATTGGTATCGGACACACTCGCTGGGCAACGCACGGAGCAGTAACCGCCACCAATGCACATCCGCACTATTCTTCGGACAGGTCGTTCATACTTGCGCACAACGGCATCGCCGAGAACGCGGACGCTATCAAGACAACATTGCAATCTGAAGGATATCGCTTCTCAACGCAAACCGATACCGAATCAATAGTCCGCCTCATTGAAAAGAAGCGATCGAAAAAACTCGACCTTAGTGAAGCAGTGCGGAGTGCATTCAAAGAGCTGACTGGTCGCAACACCATTATCGTCCTCGCGACCGATGGCGATATTGTCGCGGCGCGCAATGGCTCCCCCCTCGTCATCGGCTTTGGATCGAAAAGTTCTGAAGTGTATTTCTCATCTGACATCTTCTCGTGCGCCCCTCATGTCGAAGAATACATCGTGCTCGACAACGGGCAGATGGCGACGTATCGCAAAGGAATCGTGTCGGTGTTCGATATACAGACAGGCAAGAAAATACGCGCCGTGCGGGAGAAAAACCTCCTGCGAGATGTCTCGGTCAACAAAGGCAAATACGCACACTTCATGCTCAAAGAAATTCACGAGGCACCATTCGTCGTCCAACAGGTCACAAAGGAGAATGCAAGAAAATACCGAGGACTCGCCTTGGCGGTCAAGCGTGCACCGAGAGTCTACTGCATAGGGTCAGGCACAGCTGGTGCTGCGGCAGCGCAAATCGCGTATTACCTCCGCGTATACGGCAATATCCCGGCGACAGCGCTTATCGGAGCGGAGGCGACTGACTACAGAAATCTCATAGGGCCAAAAGATGTCCTCATCGCACCGTCACAAAGCGGCGAAACAGCAGATGTCCTTGAGGTACTCGAACTGGCGAAAAAGCGCGGCGCGACAATAGCTTCGTTCGTAAATATGCCGGGAAGCATGATGACGCGCCTCTCCGATTATCCCTTTATGGCGCATGCCGGACCCGAGATATGCGTGATGTCGACGAAGATATTCGTCTCCCAAATCGCGTGGGGATACCTCGTCGCAAAAGCCGTGCAGGGCGCGCTACCCGAAGGTATCCGACGTCTTAAGAAGACTGCATCACACATCAATGTCCTCTTGAGCGACACCGCATACATGTCTGAAATCGCGCGTCACGGCAAACGCATGTCGCGCAATAAGCACATCTTCCTCCTGGGCAAAGCTCAGAACCTTCAAATTATCAAAGAAGGTATGGTCAAGATGATTGAGGGTGCGTACATTCACGCACACGCAATCGCAGCCGGCGACCTCAAGCACTACGCGATCACTCTCATGGAACCGGGCGTAAGCGTTATTGCCCTTGTTTCCGACGACGACGTAAAAAGCGACACACTGAACGCTATCCACGAGGTACGTGCGCGCGGAGCGGAGGTATTCGGCATCGCGCCGCAGAAAGAGAAGGGCTTCACGCACTATCTCCATGTACCCGACGGAGGCGAGACATCGGCAATCATCAATGTGGTTCCCCTGCAGCTCCTCGCCTACTCCATGGCGGTTGCGCTCAACAACAATGTCGACAAACCGCGAAATATCGCGAAGAGTGTGACGGTCAAATAGATTGGAATACTTGGTCGGCAATATCGGCGCGGAATCGGAAAATCGCCGAGTCGTCCTTGGGGCGCTTCGGGTATGTGCGGTTGGACAGGATCACAAACGCGATTCCGCGTTCGATATCACACACCGCACTTGTACCGGTAAATCCCGTTTTTCCGAAGGCATGAGCGCTTGCGTGCGTCCCCATGAAGCGCGAGTCGTTCACTTGCCACCCCAATCCTTTTTGCGCCCCATCGACGATACAGTCGTATTCGCCACGCAAGAGTGCTTCAAGAAAATGAAGCAGGTCGGGCGCATTTGAGAAAAGCCCTGCATGCCCCACTGCCCTCCCCGCTTTCGCGAAGGTATACGCGCTCTCATCATGCGGCATGCCGCGGACCTCGCCTCTCCACTCGCCAATCTCCGTCGGCGCAATAGTAGTGGTTTCGTAAACCACTACATGTGTGGAAAACGCCGTGCGCGTCATGCCGAGTGGTGTAAAAAGACGCTCCTGCGCGAGCATGCCCAGCGAGTCGCCCGCCGCACGCTCAACAAGTATCCCAAGCAGCAGTGCTGGGAGGTTCGTATACTTCGGCTCGCCGGGAGCAAGGTCGAATCCATGCTCAAAGACGTACGCGAGTATTTCGTCGAGAGACCTGTCTTTGAGCGTCGAGAGCGGCGTGCCATGCACGCGATAGGTCAAGAGATCTTCTATCGTCGCTCCGTAGTCATTTTGCAATTCTGGAATATGCTGTTTCACCGTATCTCCAAGTCGCAACCTGCCTTCGGAAATATATGCGAGCGCGAGCGATGCGGTCGGAATCGACTTCGTTATCGAAGCGAGATCATAGATGGTGCGCGCACCGACGAGCGGCGAATCACTTTCGTACGTCAGCCGTCCGAATGGCAGCAATTCGCGCCGACCGCTTGCGCGAACGACTCCGACGACACACCCCGGGAATACGTTCTCGCGGATCGCTTTATTCGCCAGTGCTTCAACAGCTTTAAGCATCGGGATATGCTGCCAGTATCTCCTTCGCGAGGTACGGATTCCACATCGCACCAGTCGCCGCCATGACGGTGTCGGCTCCCGCATCCCGGTAGTCTTTGAAATCCCTCGGGGTCATCACACCGCCGACCCCTTCGATAGAAAAGGTGAAGCCGCGTCGCTCTTTGATCGCCTTAAGACGCCGCACGAAATCGAGCCCAGCCCACTTGATGCCGGCGCCGCACACGCCCGAGCGCAATCGCGCGGGCGAACCGGGGAGCGCCTGTCCGCCTTCCACATCCCGCACTTCTCCCTGCAAAGTGTTGATGCCTGCGACACTATCTGCATATTCGTTCGCAATCTCTGCGAATTTCTCGAGCTCGGCGTCGTCTCGGTAGTAGCCGACCTTGAGGATAAGCGGCGTCGAACCGATGACACCCCTGATTCCTTTCGCCACTTTTTGAGTAGTGTCGAGGTTGTAGCAGACGAGTCCTTCATTGCCGATATTCGGGCACGAAAGATTCGTCTCCAAGACACGCGCGCCCGTCTCAGCGGAAAGCTTCGCGGCGAGGATATAATCATCTACAAACTCCCGCTCACTCTGCCCTGCGCGCACTGTCCCCATACAGCTCACGACGAGTACCTGACCTTCCCGCGCCGAAGCGACCGCCTTTTGCACGTCTTCTTGCCACACACCAGCGTCTTTCGACGGTACGCCGAAAGAATTTGTAATCGAAAGTGGCTCCGAATACTCCGCGTCAGCGATAAGCGGCTTCTTCAAGACCTCGAGCGTGAGATCTCCCTCGGGGTGAATCGCGAGTACGTTCGGAAATGGATGGCATGGAAAAGCGCCGCTCCGCACCGTCTTGTAGACGCAGATATCGAATCCTTTTTCAAATGCAGCTTTGCAAAATGCGCTGTTGAGCAACGGTCCCGCGGGTATGCCGAGCGGATAACTCACCGGAATACCGAGAAAATCAAACCGCGCCTCTCCCTCGGGGAAGATCACGTCATCGGAAAATCCGCCGAAAGGACCGTGATCGTAGTTGTCTTCGTACGACTGTGTCGGGTCATAGAATGGCGCCTGCAGCATGCGGACAATACTACCACGCACGCTATTTCATCCGGGCGCCCCCCTTTTCATGCGGCTATCCGCCTCTCTGCCAGGCATCGATACTGGGAAATTGGTGAATGAGGTTGAGCGTATTCAGGATTAGATTATCGCGAATCGAATATCCCACGAAAATCTCAAGCCCCACTGCACACGCAAGGACCACCACAAGAGGCAAACGCCACGCGAGAACGAATCCAAACACCATCGCGAGCGAATCGCTGAGAGAGTTTATGATGCTATCTCCGGTGTACCCTTGCGCAAGCGCCTGTTGCCGATAGTGATCGATGATCATCGGCGTATTCTCGAAGACTTCCCACCCTGCCTCAATACCGAGCGCGAAAAGAAATCGAAGAGGCATCGACAAACGCGGAAAGAGAAGACCGAGCACGTAAAAGAAGATAATGCCGTGCACAATGTGGGAGAAGACGTACCAGTCCGTGACATGCTGCGAATTTCCCGGACTTAAGACCACTCCTTCCCACAGCTTCACGTACCCGCATGTGCAGATAAGGGGCTGCCCCATCGCGTAAAGGACGAGCATCTGCGCTCCAAGAATGGCGAGTGTGATTCCGATGACACGAGACGTCATAGATGCTCTAGCGGCGCGCTTTCGATCGGTCCGTTTCCGTGAGCTGCTGCTTGCGGAGTCGGACCGAAAGCGGAGTAATCTCCAAGTACTCGTCTTCCGCCATCACTTCGAGACCGCGCTCGATGGTGAGCTCGTACGGCGGAATAAGGACGAGCGCTTCATCCGTACCGGACGAACGGACATTGGTGAGATTCTTATTCTTGGTCGGATTCACCGTCATTTCCTCTCCCTTTGAGGTGTTGCCGATGACCATGCCCTCGTAGACTTCGGTCGCTGGATGTATGTAGAGGACGCCGCGTTCCTGCAGATTCCACAGCGAGTACCCGAGCGCTTTGCCGGTTGCCATCGATATCATGGAGCCGACCGCCCGCTTCTTGATCTCGCCGACATACGGCGAGAAACCGATGACGCGCGAAGAGAGAATCCCCTCCCCTTTCGTATCAAGGACGAACTGGCTGCGGTAGCCGAGCAATCCGCGCGTCGGTCCCTCGAAGGTAAGGCGCACCTGATGTTCGTGTACTTTCAAGTCCTTCATCACGAATTTGCGACTCCCGAGGCGCTCAATGATGACGCCTTGGTACTGCTGCGGCGTATCGACGATTACTTCCTCAAAAGGCTCTTGCGTGCCGCCTGCGTCTTCGCGAACGATGACCTGCGGCTGCGATACCTGCATTTCGTATCCTTCGCGGCGCATATTTTCAAGGAGGATGGCGATGTGAAGTTCGCCGCGACCAGAGACCTTAAACGTATCCCCCTCGAAGTCGACTCGGAGACCGACGTTGATCTCGAGCTCGCGCAAAAGGCGCTCGCGTATCTGGCGCGATGTGACGAATTTCCCTTCGCGCCCGGCGAAGGGAGAATTGTTGACGAGAAAATTGAGCGTGATCGTGGGTTCATCGATCGCGATCGCCGGCAGCAGCTCCACCGACTGATCGGTCGTGATCGTCTCTCCGATGAAGATATCGGGAAGACCGGCGATCATCGCGATGTCTCCCGCCGCGACTTCCCGCGACTCCACTTTCTGCAAACCCTTGAAGGTATACATCTTGGTGATTTTTCCCGTACGCGCCTCGCCGGTCGGCTTCTTGACGACGACCGCGTCGTTCACTCTGAGTACGCCATCGTACACGCGCACGATCGCGAGGCGCCCGAGGAAGTTGTCGTATCCGAGGTTGAAAGGCTGGAGCACGGCGGGTTTCGTCTCGGCATCGATCTTTGACGCAGTCGGTACATGCGCGAGGATGGTCTCGAGTAGCGGCGCGAGGTCAGACGATTCGTCGGCGACATTCCTTTTTGCGACGCCGGATTTTCCGATCGCGTAGACGATAGGAAAATCCGCCTGTTCATTGGAGGCGCCGAGCTCGAGGAACAGCTCGAAGACTTGATCTGCGCATCGAGCGGGATCCGCCGCCGGCTTATCGATTTTATTGATGACGACGATGGGTCGTATGCCGAGCTCGAGCGATTTCTTGAGGACGAAACGCGTCTGGGGCATGGGACCTTCTTGGGCATCGACGACGAGAAGTACGGAATCGATAGAGCGGAGGACGCGCTCTACTTCGCTGCCGAAGTCGGCATGACCGGGGGTATCGACGATGTTTATCTTCGTCCCCTTGTAAAAAATAGCGGCATTTTTCGAATAGATGGTGATACCGCGTTCGCGCTCAAGCGCGTTTGAATCCATCGAGACCCCTTCTTCCGCCGCGCCAGTCTGTCGCAAAAGAGCGTCGGTCAAGGTGGTTTTCCCATGATCCACATGGGCTATGATCGCGATGTTTCTGATTTCCATACGTGTTTAAACAAAAAGTGCCCAAACGAGGGCACCTCGTGCTTCCATTGTGCCCTATAGAGAGGACAAGGTCAAACTCAAAGCTGCTCGTCGATTGCCGTCTGGAATGCCGGGAATTCTACGGCTCCCGGAATAAGGGTCGTGCCCGTGATGAAGCCTGGCGTACCGCTTACTCCGAGCGATGTCCCTTCTGCTTTGTCCGCATCATTCATTGCCTGATACGCAGCCATATTCGCCGCGACGTCGGCTTTCACTTTGTCTGCGTCGATGCCAGCGATACCTCGCGTAAGCTTCACGATGCTTGCCTCGTCGCCGAAGCCCGCATGCTCTTCATCTTGCGCGTGGAACATCGCTTCGTGCCATGCATAAAACTTGTCTGGATACAGCTTCCAGATGGCGCGCAGATACAGCGCTGCTGTATCAGAATCCGGTCCCAAGAATGCGTAATTCTTGAACACGATCCTGAGTTTCCCGGTATCGACATACTGCTGTATGAGAAGCGGCATCGCAGGCTCTATCGGTATCTGCGGTATACCGCCGACATCCACCGCTTTGCAGTACGGACACTGGTAATCAAACCAGTATGCGAGAACGACGGGCGCGTCTTCTTTGCCGATGAACGGAGAGCCGTCGAGCTTGACGTCGGCGATATCGACGTCGGTCGGTCCTTGCCCACCCGCTGGCGCCTGAGACGAGAGCGCGAGGTACAGACCAATACCAATAAGCGCGCCCGCGATCACGATCGCGGCGGGGGTGTAGAGATTTGAATAATCTTTTGCTGCTGCAGTTGTCTGTTGTTCGGGCATAGTCAGACCATTCTACACTATCTTTCCCACGCGCAAAGACCTACTTCTTCACACCCGCGAGCGTCGCCCATATGTTCGGATCCTGCCCGCCGTCGAGCTTGAAGATCGAGACGCCGCGAACTCCGAGCTTCTTCGCGAGATCGATCTTGGTCTGCAATGAGTGCGCATCAGGCCACACCAACATGCGGAAATCGAGATGCGAGTTGTACGTATCCGCGTAGGCGACCGCCGCGAGCGCAGCGAGCGGGGCGGAATTCGGTCCAAGTGAAACGGGCGCACTTGAGGTAGCGGCGGGCACGTAGGTGAAATACATTTCCCCGGTGCCATTCCTCTGCGGCGTAATGCCGTACTGCTGCGCGAGCGGAAGCGCGTAGCCCGGATTGAAAGACCAGAGAATGTCGTACAAGTAGTCGCTCCCCGCGTACGCGGTCACGTCGTACTCATAGCCATAGGTGGGCACGCCGATCATGATCTTCGACTTCTTGATGTCTTTCGCGACAAGATTGACGACCTTTTCCACCCACGCCGGATCGGCGACCGGCGCGTAGAGCTGCGAGGATGAGGCAGCGACCTGCACGAGCTTTTGGTCGATTCCCTGCTGATCGTACGCCATGATCCGCACCCGATCGCAGTACTTGTTGATCTCTTTGAAGTCATTGGCATAGATACTTGCGTCTGCGGGAGCAGTGGCGCCGTAGTAGCGTGCTTCAAGCGGCGTACGCGATTCAATCGTGCACATCACCCACTTGTTGCCCATGCGTTGGTAGAGCCCCTTGAGAAAAGTCGAGAAATACTTCTTGTCTTCCGCCTTTTTCCCCTCGAAATCGATGTCGATACCGTCGAACCCCTTCTCCTTCACAAGATCGGCGATCGTGTCTTCAAGTGCGATGCGGGATTTCGTATTGCTGAGGAGCGTGTGGAGGAGCTCGGTATTGCTCGTCATGACTGTCGGAATAAAGCGGATGTTTTTCTTCTTTGCCTCGGCGCGCAGCGTACGCCACGGCTCTGTGTCGAGCGAGCCGTTGTCGACGAGCGTGCCGTCGGATTTTATCGTGTAGACGAACGGATTTACTTCCGTGAGCTTGTCGAGATTCGGCAGCACATCGGCAGTCCCCGTCGCGGCGCGCCAGTACGGTATCCACCCCGAGACTTCGAATTTCCCGGATTGCGCGGCATCCGCCGAGAGCGGAGCGAGAAAAATGAGCACGCCAAATATCGCGAAAAGATATTTCATACCACGTAGACGAGTGAGTATACCAAATCTTTCCTCACGATTCATTGCGAGCGAATTGCCCCGTATCACGAGATCGTGTGTAAAGGTACTGGAATACAAACATAGAGAGGATGCAGTAGAGAGACGCGAGTATAAGTCCCACTCCAAACACACCCCACGCGACATCGCCGTACAAAAGTCCGTAGCGCGCGCCCTCGAATCCGTACGTCGACGGAAAGAAGTATGCAACGAGCTGAAGAGCACGCGGCATATCCGCAATAGGAAAAAAGGCGGCGGAAAACGGCTGCACGATGGTAATGAGCGACCACGAGAGCGCCTGGATGCGCGTTCCGTACCGGAAGATGAGCCCGAGAACTACGATCGCGACGGCAAAAGCGAAAATACTGAAAACGAGGAAGGTAAGGAGAAGCGACATCAATCCGACCGCGAGCATATCGAAACGAAATACGATAGCCGAAAGAAATCCACCGACCGCAAGAAGCGCAACAGCTTTCACACACCCAGAGAGGAAGTGCGCCACGATGTACTCCTCAAGCTCAAGCGGCGCGACAAACATGTTGCTCAAATTGCGTGACCAGATATTCCACATACTGCCCACGGCAACCGAGTAAGCGATAATCCAGATGATCTGCCAGAGAAGCATGCCGAGGAGAATAAACGCGCCCGCTACGCTATTGTCGTTCCCCACAAGATAGAGCGAAATGAGACCGAAGACGACAATATTGATGAGCGGGAAAATAAAGACATCGACAAAGATCTCAAGCGAATGAATGGTCATGTAGTATTCCTGCAGAAACACACCGTAGATTCGTCGGAGATTCATACTAATTGCGTGCTATTTGCAGGAAGACATCTTCGAGCGTCGGCTTGCGTATCTCGATATCGACGATGGTCGCTCCTACATGGCTGATTGCGAAAAGCAGATTAGGAATGAGGTTTTCTTCGGAGTGGATTTCCACCACGTTTGGATGCGGTACATCGAATGTCTGACCCGTCTCGCGAAGATGCGCGTGGACTTTCTCAATATCACTTAAGAAAACGAGACGAAGTGTAGCCGCTGAAACGCGCCTCGTGAGATTCTGCGGCGTGTCGTGGGCTACAATGCGTCCGCGATCAAGAAAGACGACGGTGTCGCAAATACGCGTGATTTCCGCCATGTTATGACTTGTGTAGAGAATGCTGATAGCGCGCTCACTCTGGAGTTCTTCAATGTACGAAAGCGTTTTGTCTGCAATATCGGGATCGAGCGAAGCGGTCGGTTCGTCCATGAGAATGATCTCAGGATCATTCAGGAGAGACTTTACGAGATTGACACGCGTCCGCTGACCGGATGAGAGCCCCCAGTAAAGAGATGACGCGAAGCCATTCATTTCAAATCGTTCGAGCAGTTCATCGATCTTTTTATTCGGATTGGGTATTTGATACAGCTCAGCAAAGACACGGAGATTCTCGCGGACAGTGATCCTGCCCAAGAGCGTATTGAACGCCGACGCGAAGTTGATCCGCTGCAGACACTCAAGGCGATGCGCGCGGAAGTCTTTCCCAAAATAGCTGATGGAGCCGCCATTCGCGAGCGTAATGCCAAGCAGCATTTGGATGGTCGTCGTCTTTCCTGCGCCGTTTGGACCGAGAAGCCCGACTATCTTTCCCTTCTCCACGGAAAAAGAGATGCCATCGACAGCGACCGTGCCGCGATATTTCTTCCTGAGATTCTTGACTTCAAGGACAGGCATTCAGACTACTGTATCACGATGGTTGCGGAGAAATTGTCGTTGGTGAGCGTGCAATTCCCCGCCGCAAGCGCTTCGAGTATGACCGCATACAGCGGTGGCTCAAGCATGGGCGCCGGCAGCGTCCCCAAAATACCACCGGGTGTGCAGCGCAAATTCGCCTGCGGATTCTTCGTCTCGTCGAAATATGCGGTAAAACGCGTGCCGACCGCATAGGTAAGCGTCTTTCCGGAATCGCTCTCCTGCAGACCGAGAGGGCACGTGCCGAGCAGACACTGCGGCATCTCGCGCTTCTGGAAGAAACTGAGCTTGTAGGCGCCGATGGCAAGCCCACCGATGAGGACGAGCGGAACGAGCGCGAGCGTCGAAGTCCGCATATGCCGCCATTCTAGCACCGACCTAGTACCAGGTGATCTCTCCGGTGCCCGAAAGTGGATACGGTGTCCCAAGGTATTTCGGCTCCCTTTTCGTCGTCACATCAAGGAGAGCCTTGAGGGACGCGGGTATTTCGCGCATATATAAAACGAGTGAGCTCTCCCCTCCGCCTGCGATGAGTCCGTCTGCCTTGATCCCGAGCTTCCGAGCGATCCATAGCGCACGCGGAAGGTGAAAATCTTGCGTCACGATCGTCGCCGAGCGAGCGCCGAATACATCGCGCGCGCGATACATGCTTGAGTATGTATCGAATCCCGCGTGGTCGAGAAATATATCTTCCGGAGCGACACCCGCATCGAGGAGGTACTTGCGCACGGGCGTCACCTCATCGTGAGAGAGGGCGCCGCTGTCGCCCGTCACGAGAACTTTCTCCACTTTTTTCGCTTTGTAGAGAAGGATGGCTGCATCGGCTCGCTTCGCAAGCACGGGCGACGGCTCGCCGCGCACGACCGAAGCGCCAAGTACTATCGCCACCTCCGCGGAAGGTACCTCATCGACCGATGCATGAATGAAGCGTGCAATCGAGATCCGCATCGCAATAGGGACAAGGAGAGAAAGAACCGCGCAAGCAAGGAGCGCGAGCATGCTCCGATATATGAAACGACGCGACGTCCTCACCGCACCATTATGCACCAAAGCGGCACCCCGCCGTAGGCGGGGTGCCGCTTCCCCAGAGAATATCTCACTTACTGAACCTGGAACGTAAGCGTGTTCGATGTTCCCGAAGCATTGCTGACCGATACCTGGATAGGACCCGGCATCACCTGCTGGATGCTCTGCGTGCAAAGCGTGCCCGGAGCCGCAAGGTCGCATGGCGAGACATACCACGGAATAGTGTAGTAGATGGTCGTGCCGTTGACGCTCGGGACATGCTGCGTGCCGCCCATACCGAAACGCACGGTATTATCGTTGTTGAATCCTGATCCGGTGATGATGAGCTGCGTACCGCGCGCACCAGTCGATGGTGAGAGATACGAAATGGTCACGGGATTGTACGTGCCCGAGCCAGAGACAACGACGCTCGCCGAAGCGGAGTTCTGTTGAGCCGAAGCATTGCTCACGGTGAAGGTCGGTGAGTACGTGCCATTGGCGTAGTACGTGTGCGTGAAAGTGAGCGTCGTCTGACCCTGCGAATAGATGGTCTGTGGAGCGACCGCGCTTGCGCCATACACATATGCATCACCCCAATTCACGGACGCGGTAAGATACGAGCCGCCCGGATTATTGACGACCAGCGTCCACGTGCCCTGCACGCCGGATTGCAGCGTAGTCGGACCGTTCACGCTCGTGATCGACGGCGCAACGCCGCTCGAGATTGAAGTGATGGTAAACGGAAGTGCGTTGCTCGAAAGACCGGCGCTATTGGAGACGGAGACATCGTAGGTCCCTGCGACAATCGCCTGCGAGCCGAAGCCGGTGAGCTGCGCGGGAATGACGAAGGACACCGAGCGACCGTCGGGAGAATTCAGGTTGCCGATGATGCCGTTGCCGAAGTGGACGCTGTTGCCGGTCGTAGAGAACCCGCTACCGAAGACGGTGACCCATGTGCCCACAGTGCCTGAATTCGGCGAAAGGTAGCTCGCGACCGGAATGCCGTTTGTCGCGCCGCAGCCGTATCCGCCAAACGAACATCCGCATCCGTACGAGCCGCCGTACGAGTATGTGCTGCATGGATACTGATTGTATTGGTTGTACGGATAGTACGTGCCGTAGGGGTAGAGCGTGAAGGTCATCTTATTGCTCGTACCGCGCGAATTCGAGACGTAGAGTTCCACGCTCTGATTCTGACCATAGGAATACGTGGCGGGAACGACGAACGTGAGCGAGGTGCCATTCGAAGAGACTCCGGAGACCGCTTGCGAGCCGAAGTAGACGATGTTGTTGATCGGATCAAAACCGATTCCGTAGAGCGTGACCGTGTTGCCCGGTACGCCGGTGTTCTGCGACATCGACGTGATCGAGAGAGTGCCGGTCGGATACGTGGAATACGCCGGGTAGACAGAAGTGTACGGATACGCATTGAAGTTGTAGCTGAACGGATTGTACGCGGAGGAAGATGCGCCGAGATATCCGCAGCTCGCGGCATTGATTGCCGCGCGCGTCGCGCTGTCTACCGAGCCGGTCATCGCGAGACCCTGCGCTTGCTGGAAATTACGCACCGCAGCCGCGGTCGCCTGACCATAGTAGCCGGTTACCATCCACGACCCACCGCCCGGATAATTCTGGGAGACGAGAAAATTTTGAAGATTCGTGACCTGTGAACCGCGAGAGCCAGTCGAGAGATCGCTGGTGAGCGAAATGCAGGTCTGCGCAGAGGCGACACTCGCGCCGAAAAGAGCGACTATGAAAAGGGCAGAGGGAATAATTTTGTTCATGGCTAATGTATGGCTCTACGTAAGGGTTTTAGCCCTGATGAGCGGTTAGTGATAAGGATTAATGTCGGTATTATACACCGAAATCTCGCCTAACGCAAGCCCCATTATTCGACCGATAGATCCCCGCGAAACTCCTGCCGGATATGTTTCTGCAACCGTCTATTCCGCGAGTGAGACAGGATACCGAGATACGATTCTCTGCTCTGCGTAAGCGCCATTTCGTCGATGAGTCCTTGTCGCAGCGCCTCGCTTCGTTCATGCAGTTTCCGCATCATCCGTTTCTTCGTTCTCGTACGGACGACGCGATGGTGCGGGAAGTGGACAAAGCCGAGAAAGTCGATACCTTTGCCGATCGTACCGAATCGCACTTTGTGCGGGTGCAGGGTCATAGACAATCGCTGTTCCAAAAACTCGCGTATCAAAGGCAGCAATCGTTCGAGTTCCTTTTTGTCGCGACTCAAAATGACGAAATCGTCGTTGTACCGGAGATACTGCTTGCAGCCTAACGTGCGCTTTACGTATTGATCCAGCGGATCGAGATAGACATTCGCAAAAACCCGCGAGGATTAGTCGCGGGTTTTTGCCAACCGTTCGGGAGAGGCAGACGCCAATGAACTCGTTGGTGATCCTCGGGTTGTTCCTGTTCACGTTCGCGCCGTCTCGATCGAAGTTGCCGACATACACGAGGTTGCCGTCGGAATCACGCCTGCCGTTTGGCTCGGAGCCATCTGTGTAAGACCGCTGCGGATCCGAAGACCAGGCTGCGGCCTTGTGGGGTATACGATGTGCGCGATCACCCCCGTATCAGACTTCCGCGCCAGTTCCAAGCCAAAGCATGGTTGTATGGCGACCGGCATCCGTAAACGCCGGTTCATGAGCCATGCCTATCATAGCAAAAATTTTTCGGATGCATCGGCTCTAACCGAGCCGATGCGACTCAAAAGGCAAAACACAAGGCACAAAAATCACATGCGGGAGAGACAGACGCCAAGGAACTCGTCGGTGAGCCCCGGGCTGTGCCCGCGCACGAACGCGCCGTCCCGAGCGAAGCTGCCGACACACACGAGGCTGCCGCCGGAAGTACGCCCTGAAGTCCATGTATATATACTGGGCAACAATTTCTCCGATCGCGCCTGATCGTTGAGGACAAGGCGGTACATCGCTTCAACGGGCCGCTCGCGAGTCAGCTTCGTGATCGCAAGCTCGCTCAATCGCCTCGAACCCTCTTGCCACTCGGAAATAGTGCTCGACGTGGCAAGGCGTGCCAGTTCCGTTTTCTGTCGATTGAAGTCATCTATCGCCGTACCGAAGGTCGGAGGAAGGACACGCCCCTTGAACACGTCGTTTTTCAAATGTGCAATTACCGTCTCCGTTTGTTGCACGTAATTCTGCGACAGAGAATTGGGCACCACTTCGTCAGAGGTAAGGTGCCAGCCCACGCGGGGCTTCTCGCTTTTGAAAAACTCCTCGTTGTTGTACCAGTCCTGATCGTAATACATCGGATTACCGTCGTGCGCTTTTGCAAACTTCTCTTTCATATTTTTGAGCGTCACATCGACAATCTCGGACGCACCTTTGCGTCCGGACCGTCCCGGCTTCTCCATCACCATCTTGTCGGTGTAAAGAATCAATTTTTGACCAAGGCGCTTTGCGTTTTCCAGATCGGCTCGCGAGAACTGGATCGGATCCGTGCGATCGACGCCGAAGACGCGCCTTACATCCGCATATCCGAACACTTTTTCTTGTCCCATGATGCGCTCGGCTTCTGCGATCGTCATACCTTCGACCCCTGCCTCGGGTGCTGTCGGCGGAGCTTCGGCTGGTATCTCTTGCGCCCCCAACTCGCGGCGTTTCGTGTTCTGCGGAGGCGCGTAGACGACCGTGTTGATGAGCGCCTGAATCTTGTCGCGATCGGCCTGATCGCTCACGCGGTTGGTGTAGTAGTAGCGGAGCGCGTCTTGGAAGGTTTTGTTGATGTCGCCGCGATAGAATCGTTGCACGAACTCGAATATGCGCTTGTCGTCGCGGGGAGTGGCAAACGCGACCGGTTGCGGCTGACCTCGTGCGATCGTCCGGTTCTCCACTTCATTCCGCAGCGCTTCCGATACTTCCACGTACCGCGCAAGCAACTCTTCGATGCCAGGAATCGTGGCGACCTCCGCTTCGGAGAGCATTTCGCCTTGCGCGAGATACTCCTCTTTCGGAATATTAATCCTATTGTCCTTGCCCAAACGTCCCAAAAGACGTGCCGTGCGTGTTTTCTCATCGAGACGATCCGGTTCTTTGATATACACGAAGCGATCGATCTGCGCGGGGTCGAGCACTTCACGATCACCATATGAGCCGCCCGGAGGATTCTGCGCCGCGACGATGCGAAATTCGGGATGTACTTTCACTATCTCGCTATTATTTTCGGTGAGTACGATCTCGCCTTTGCCGCGAAGGATCGAATCGAGGACTTCGTGCAGACGGCCACGGGTATCGCCGCGCATGAAATTGTATTCGTCGAGAAAGAGCACCCCGCCCTGGCGAGCCGCTTGCAATATCACGCCGTCTTTCCAGCCGAAGCCGCTTTTGGTGTCTTCGCGCACCGTCTGCGACCCGATCAGCGTGTCCGCATCATAGTCGTGGCAGTTGGCATAGTACGTTTCTCGGTTGAGTTCGGCGCACATACGATCCACCGTCTGCGATTTACCAAGACCGGAACCGCCTTCGACAAGCACGGGCTGATTGAGCGAGAGGCCGACCGCGATCTTTTGCGAGAGGCGCAGATCGTATTCGGTGAGCGTGTCGTTCTTGAAGCGATCGAGATTCGGGACATTCACGCCGCCTACGCCCTTCATCACTTCCGTGCCGAGATACGAGACAGATTTTTCTTTGTCCTCAAAAGGCGGAGGGGCATCTTTTCGCAACTGTTCCGGTTTGAATCGCTCGATCATACTTGTTCGATGAGTCCCACCTTTTCCCGGACGGAGAAGCCGCTTGTTTCTATTTTCTCAAGATCACCAACGCTCACTAGAACAACAAAATGGGTGTGAAGAGGATCGAACTGTGCAGCCTTGTATTCCATTGTTTCTTTGTCCATCAGCTGCACCATGCCGCCCCGCTCGGTGTATTGCGCGATGAAATCGTACCACTGTTTCAAGAGCGGATGAGAAATCGTGGCGACCACGGACTTTCCGGCTTGCATAAGATCGAGAGCATCAACCGGTGAACTGGTTCGGGTAAAGCCCGCATCCACGAGTACTCGCCCCGCATCAATCAGGTCCGTGTATTCGTCGCAGACGATGAGAGCCGCCTCTTTTTGCTTCTGCACATATCCGATAAATTCGGACAGACTGTTAGAATTCGTCATACCGCTCGATTGCGTCAAGTATAAGGTCTGCCAGCTTTTCCGCCATCTCCTCTACGCTCACATTCGCTATGCTGTTTGGGTAGTATTGCCGGACGTGCTCGGTGCCGCGTCCTAGCCCGAGGCCGATGAGCTTTTGGTCGGTTTCCGCTTCAATGCGCTTCACGACTGATTCCAGGTCATATTGCGGTCCCCTGCGGTGAGGGGAAGGGACAGGAAGACCGTCTGATATTGGAATAAGGAACTTCTCACTTGCATCCGCCTGCGCAAGCCGTTTCGATGCCTCCGAGAGTGCCCACCCGTCGTCGTTCCATCTCGCATGGCCCGTCTTCACTTCTTGCAGCATGCTGCCCATGTTCTCACGCACTGCGTCGGAAAGCGGAGCGCTGAATCTGCGGTATTCTCGCAGCTCATCGTGAAAACCCAGAATCTCGGTTTTTATCGAAAGCCGGTTGAGCGCTTCGGTGAGCGCTACCGCGCCTTGGAATGCGGCGCGAATCTTGTCTCCGCGAGACATGGAGCCGGAGAGGTCCACAAGGAGCGTAAAGGCATGGTCTTTTTCGATCGGCTTGTCGCGCCTTTGCCACGCACGGCTTTTTGGCGCAGGAACGTCTTTGGCGATCTCTTGAATGCGTTTCTGTATGCGGATGCGGGGACCGGACTTCTTGCCGGGCTCCCATCCGCGAGCTTTGCGGGCACGGAATATGTTGCGCAAATCGTTTTCGAGGCGGTTGACGACATCCGCGACTTCCCGCAATGCTTCGTCGTATGCGTCTCTTTTGCCTTCGAGAATATCCCGTATCTGGTCTTGCACGCTCGATCGGTCGAATCCTTCGAGCGGATCGCGGAGACTGGTCGTATCTGTATCTACTGGTTGTTTTCTTTCCGCCACTTGATCTGAAAGTTTACCCTTCAGTTTCTCACCGAGCTTGTCCTCGATATCCCGAATTGCTTGCCTCGCCTTTTCTTCGAGTTCGCGTCTCTTCTCTTCCGGCAACGATTCAACGTACTCTTTGATCTTTTCTTTCGTCTCGGGCGAAAGCAAATCCATATCGATCACAACATCGTTGCCGCCTTGCTTTTCGTCTTGATTTGATCGCTTGCCCTGAGCTTGTCGAAGGGCTTCGCGTATCGCACCCTCGATTTCCTTTTGCTGATCCGGCGTCAGGTTGTCTTTCAATTCCTGCGGCAAATTCGGTTGTCCTTGTCCGCCTTCGCCCTGCTGCATTTCCTGTATCGCTTTCTGCGTACGCTCGTCTTTCATATCCTCGTCGACGAGCCTCTTGTACTCCGGCCAGATATTGTCGCGGTTGATCTCGTATGAGCGTTTCGCGTACGCTTCAATCGTCGCTTCGCTTTGATCGGCCTCGTCTTTCGACGGATAGCGCCACCAGGAATCCTGCGCGGCTGAGAGCGTTTTCTGCACGACCGCTTTCACATCGTCGGGGAGCGTCTTGTCGATCTCAAACTCTTTTCCATGCACTTCGCGGAACCACTGTTTGATGTATTCGAGCCCTGCTCGCGCGAAGCGGGGCGTGAAACCCAATTTTTTCTTCGTTTTTTTCATTTCAGCCTCGAACTCCTGATCGAGCGTGTATGTCGCGTCGCGGTCGGCGGAGAGCGCAGGATACGCCTCGGTGATGAAATTGTTGTCGCGAGGATCTTCGATCGCGTTGGACATGAACGCAAACCCCGGTTGACGCCACACGTCGTCGGGAATAAAACTCGTGCGACTAATGCGACGGTGCCCTCCTTCATGCGCCGTCACCCAGCGGGAGTACGAGAGCGGCTTTTTGAGCAAATCCTTCGGGTCGACCTTGATGTGGTTGTCCTTGAAGTTCCAGTGCCAACCCGCGCCCGGACGATTCAGAAGCACGGGAATCTCGAAGTCCTTGCCGATAAAGTACGCGATGGACGATAGAACGCGCTGCTTGTACCTGATCTCTTGTCGCTGCGACTCGTTGAATCCGGCAAGTATCTGTTCGTCCTCGTTGCGATTTGGTCCCTCCTGTCCTCGCGGTCTGCGCGGTCCCATTGCTTCGAGACGGTTCAAGCCTTTCATGGGCGAATTGTGGCACATCAAAAGCCCCTCTGACAGCCGGTATGGGATAACCATCAACATTGCTCTTTGAAACGGCTGTTGCAAAAAAGGTGTAAGAATGCACGCACATCCACCGTCTCCCTCTACGCGCGGAGCAACATCCGCGTCATTACCAAATTAGCAACAATAAAATACCATGAACACTCTCAAAAAGATTCTCGGGACGACTACGCTCGCGGTGCTTGTGTGCATGCCAATCGCGGCTTCGGCTGATTCTATCGGCGCACGCGGGGGCACAGGCGTCTTCGTCGGAGAAAACGGCGTCGTTCACGTACTTGGCGCACAAGTATCTGCGATTTCAGGCAATGTCATCAGTGCATTCACCTCAATCGGCAACGTCGTGATGAATTGGACGATCAATGCATCGAGCGACACGAAGATAGCCGGCGGCGGCTCGAAAAGCGCGACCGTCGCTGACCTTCACGTCGGCGATAAGATCGCTTTTTCCGGCACCAATAGCACGAGCTCGCCTCTCACGATCTCGGCTCGCAAGATTGTCGACATCACGACCACTCCGCCGCGTACGCATAAGACCGACACCATGAGCGACGATGAAAACGGCGACAAAAAACGCGCTTGGGGGCGCGGCTCAGGGAAATTCTTCGGCGGTCTCCACTTCGGGCTTGGCGACAGGCACGGTAAAGACGACTAATCGCTCCGACCCACACAAAAAGCCCCTCGAAGGGGCTTTTTGTCCGTAATTCGCGTTCTCAGGCGATTCTTTTTCTCTGTCGACTACATAGCCTCTCGTACTCCAAGTGTGCCAAATCAGCGTTCAAGCGAATTCCCCCGCACAAACGGCTCGCTGATCCAGCCGATATCGTCGAAAAAAGGAGCAAGGACGCCGAGCGCGATCGTCGCAAGTATCGCAGAGCCGACAAAAAACCCGATCCCATACACGATGCCAGCGACGAACATGCGTGAGAGCGAGTTCTGCCGCGCGACCTGCTTATTGAGCAAGTCCAGGTGCTCGATCACTTTCGCATCATTCGCTGGTTCCATACGGGAAGTATATCAGCCGACGACCGCGCGCTCGATACTCATCGGCTCTACGGGGCGATCATTCGCATCGGTCGGCGTGCTCTCTATCGCCTCCACTATCTCCATGCCGGAGACCACTCTGCCGAAGACGGTGTGCTTGGTGTCCAAAAAGTTGTTCGGAGCGACGTTGATGAAGAATTGGCTGCCGTTGGTATTTGGTCCTGCGTTTGCCATAGCGATAGTCCCCACTTCATTCCGATTGTTCGCATGAATCTCATCGTCACATTGGTAGCCAGGTCCGCCCGTCCCCCAGCGCGCTTTCTGGGCATCATCTTTGCTCTGCGGATCGCCGCCCTGGATCATAAAATCCTTGATCACGCGGTGGAATTTGGTGCCGTCGTAAAACCCTTCGCGCGCGAGCTTCGCAAAATTCGCAACCGTATTCGGCGCATCTTTCTCCATCATCTCGATCCCGATCTCCCCTTTGTTCGTATGCAATGTGATTTTCATATGGAGAGCAGTGTACCAGGCTTTTTCTCTTTATTGCCCAGCACTGGAAGATCCTCGCACGAAATCTTTCAGGTCGTCTCGTATTTTTAGTGCTATGTGCTTCGCGAAAGAGACCGGCACGGCATTGCCTATCATTTTGTAGCCGTCTGCCACGTTTTCGTATTTAAGTATAAACGTGTCGGGAAATGCCTGGATTCGCGCACACTCGCGGACCGAAAGCCGCCTGTATAGACGCTCCTTACCGGGCACAAAAATCCGCTTGTTTTGTTCGACAAATTTCATCTTCGGAGCTTGCGGATGGATCGGGGCGTGTCGCCCTCCGGCTTGAATCGTGAACGAAGGCTCGTCCCACCCTCGAACACGGTTGCGGGACATGTAGATGGTGGAAAACCCGCCCGTCATATATTCGTGATTTGGTACCTTCAGCGACCTGTTTGCTTTGTTGGACGGTTTTGCGGGCACGGCATCTTTCAAATCGGAGATCGCATCGCCGAGGACAGGTCTTTCCGAAAGCGGTCGCGGGGGAATGAAATCTCTTCCGACTTTCTTGTGATAGCCGACGATAATGACGCGCCACCGCTCTTGCGGCACTCCGTAGTCGTTGGCATTCAACAGGTTGTAAGTGACGCGGTACCCCACGTCGCTAAAACTCTTCAGGATATCCTCGAAAGCACTTTTATGACGCGGATGCAGAATGCCCGAGACATTCTCGGCTAGGAAAAACAGCGGCTGCTTGTCGCGAAGAACGCGGATGTACTCATAAAAAAGCTTGCCTCTGCTGTCGTGTATCCCCCTTCCCGCTCCCGCTTCGCTCCAACTCTGGCATGGCGGACCCCCTATGATCCCGACTGCTGCGGGCACATCTTCAGATGGCACGTCGATAATACTGCGCTTGTCGAGATGCGTATGGGGGAAATTGTGCTCGAATGTCGACCATATAGAAGGATCGTATTCATTCGCCCAGTCCACATCAAAACCCGCCTGCTCGAAACCGAGGTCGAGACCGCCAGCTCCCGTAAAGAGTGAGACGAGTTTCATCGTGTATATCGTACCAGCTTCGCTCGGAGCGACTTCGCCGCGTTGTTCGGGGATTGTATCTCGATATCTTCGATACGAAGCCCTGGGATCTTGGAGTTCTCGAGTGTTTTTCGGCTTTCTTTCGGGAAAGATTCGTATTTTTCTTTGAGCATCACTGCCGTAAGAGCAAAGTCCGCTTCCGACGACACCTCCGGAATATGCCTGAAGACTCTCGAAGGGTGCTGTATTGACCACATGCCCCGTATACGTAAATCCGTTATCCCTAGAGGATCAACTCTGTTCACTCTCCCCAATTCGTTGGTCTCTCCAAATTCAATATCCGGCAAGGCATCAATGCCGCCAGCTATAGAGTCTCGTATCTTTTCATACGTATCTCGACTCGCTGCATAACAATCCCCATACACGAACCATAGAGACTTTACCCTATTGTCCTCAATGCCTCCTATCGCATAGAGCATATCCTTCCTCGTCCACTCTTCGCACTCACGGCAACTTGCTGTAATCATGGGACTGTCTGCGTACAGGTAGTCTTTTGGATACGAGCTGTTGAGAGCGATCCCATTCGAGCGTCTGCCGATGTACTTTTTCACTTCGATCGCATCGCCCTCTCGTATGATAGCGTCCGGAGGGTTGTTCTGATTTCCCAAGTACGAGAAAAACTGAGGGTAGATTTTCTCTTTCTCCGACAGCCTCTTTCCAGAAAGAGTGCCGCTGAACGCGTCTTTGACGTAAAACTCCAAAGCGGCGCCCATCGCATTTGCTCGATTGGGAGCGGTCTTTCGGGGTGATGCCAGACTAGGCGCTGGCTCCGATGCGATATTCCGTATAGCAATCAACAAATCGGTTTTCATGACTCAAGGTGATACCGAGAATCATCCCACAAATCCCTCGTTTGAGGAACGGCAAGGAAATCGGGCGGGAGAGGCGCGGAAAACGCGTACGGAGTACCCATATATTCTAGTGAGATGCTCGAGGCATGCAGGGCAGGGCGCGTGAAGCCGAGGATCGGGCGCTTTTCCGGAGCGTATACATGGTCGGCGACGAGCGGATGCCCTATCGACGCACAGTGTACGCGTATCTGATGCGTACGCCCGGTCAGTGGTCGGGCTTCTATATATGCCGCATCCTCGTCGAGATTCATCAAAAGTTTCCACGCCGTAATCGCGGCGCGCACGTCTGATTCTCCACATGGTCGCGCGTACCATCTTTTTGGCGGTATGCTGCTGCGCACTATTTCCGCTACGATTCTCCCTTCGCTTTCTGCCATGTGCCCATGCACATACGCGAGATAGATCTTTTGTATGTTCCTTTCTTTAAATAATGTCTTCAGTTGTGCAAACGCCTCGGGAGTTTTTGCGATAAGCATAGCGCCGCTCGTCGAGCGATCGAGTCGGTGGACGATTCCCGGACACGGCACGCGCTCGCCTTGCGGAGAGATCCATGACTCACCGACGCTTGCGAGCGCGGGGTAATTTCCCAGTATCCAATCCGCAAGCGACGGCTCTACCGTCCGCCCGTCGCTGTGTACAATCAGCCCGGCTGGCTTATCAACGACGAGGAAATCCTCAGTCTCTCCTATCACCCTCGGTGCATCCATCATGCTTTTCCTATTTCAGTCTTTTGCAAAACACTAGAATAGACTCCGCACGCGACGTAAGCTTGTGACGCACTGCGCTACCCACATTCCGCTTGAGGACGAGCCCCGCCACGGCGAGTTTGCGCATGTGGTCCGATGCATTTTGATATCCGATATTGAGACGCTCCGACACTTCTTCTACCGATAGCTCCGGATCACGCCTCAAGAGCTCCAATATTTGAATGCGCCGATGATTTGCGAATCCTTTGATGATTCGCTCCAGCTTCCGATATGGATTCCCCTCTGCCATACGACAATGATACCTTATGCCAGTGTTTTGCAAAAGATTGGCATAGTTAGGGAGCGAGGACGGTGAGGGTGAAAGTGATACTGTCGCCTGCGCCAATTCCTTCGGCACGGCGGACATGCGCTTTCAGCGGCAGAAGGTACGTCCCAGAGCGTTTGTCGGGGAATATCGAAGTCTTCCACGAAGTCTTGCCGAGGACCACTGCGACCGGAATCGATCCGAAACCCCGCTTCTGCTTGGTGTATTTTTCTTTCAGCTCGACCGACTGCTTCTTGTCAACATTGGCAAAATGCCAGGCAGCACTCTCTCCTGGATACAGCCATACTTGTGATCGCACGAGATATTTCTTTTTCGCCATACGCTATCATCATCTCATGAAAAAACCGGCTTTGGCAGCCGGTTTTCTCTCGAGTACTGGAGTAGGCGTCAGCGTCCGTACCACGCAGCGCGCCACGCGCGCATCATCTCGATCTCGCGAGTCTGCGAGGTGTCGATATTGTCGGCAAGCACCCTCATCTCGCCACGCTCCGTCGATGCCCGCAGCATTTGCGCCATGACGACCGCCATCTCGTGATGCGGGATCATCTGATCGATGAATTCGCGGTCGAAATCCGCCGCGGCGATTGTCTTCAGGACGTCTGCATTTCCCTCCATCCCGTCCATGTGCATCATGCCCATACCGCCCGCAGGAGGAGCGGAGCCAAACCACGATTGGTGCCAGGATTGCATGTCGCGTATCTCTTTTTCCTGCGCCTCGATGATGCCTCGCGCAAGTGAGATAACCTCCGATCGCTTCGAGCGTTCAAGCGCAATCTTCGCCATCGCGATCGCCCCCTCGTGGTGCGGGATCATCTGGGTGATGAAGTGCTGGTCGATATCTCCGCTCATCATCGAGCCATCTCCCATCATGTGCACACTTCCGCTCCTCTCGCCGCTCTGCTGGTATCCGAGGTAGTATCCCGCTCCCGCAAGAGCAATCATCAGCACCCCGATTGCCACTGTCTTTGTTTCCATAGATTTCATCCTGTTATCTTCTAATTGAATCTCAACTCAATTCTATCCTTATCCTCCATGACGTAATTCTCGTACTCGGTGTTTTCAACACCGTTGACCGTCATGCGCATGTCTGCACCAAATCCGCGCATATCTCTGCCCCACACCCTGAAGAATTGACCGAGGGTGATGTCTCCCCTGCGCACTACTCCGCCCGCAAACTCAAGGTGTATGAGCGGAAGATCTTCGTGAGTGTGTATCGGCGCCATCTGCATGCTCTGGTCGAATCCGGAGATGCTCGAGTACTCGACCCCAATCCCGATATTCGCGGGGATTTCCTGCCGCACGCCTTTCACATAGATGGCAAGTTCCGGGTGCGCGTGCAAGCCGTTGCGAGCGACCACATCAGGATCACGCTCCGTCCGATCACTCGACCACCAAATACCTCCAAGAAGAAGCGCGACCACAATCGCGATACCAAGTGATAGTTTCATTGTTTTTAACTAACGCTGTGTAAGTACGCCACAAGCGCTCGTTAAAACACTTTTGTGTGAAGTATTCCTCTTGAAAAGAGCTCTTGCATGAACGTCGGCTTGTGAGGAGCCCGACCTTGCACGCGAATCCGCGCAGGAGCGTAGCCCGACAACGGTCTGCTCCCCCACTGCGAGATGCGCGCATACAAGAGAGCAGCGGCGATGAGTAGCTCGGCGAGAATGGTCGCAAACGCGATCTGCCAATGCTTGACGTGCTCAAAGACGCTCGTCGCGCACAGCGCCGCTTGTCCGATCGCAAACGGGCAACCTGCCTCGTGATGCGTCGGACCAGCAAGCACGAGCGGCATGCCGAGAACGGCGACGAGAAGAAATCCCGTGAGAAGGAACGGCGCAAATACACGAATATTCATACAGCAACTCTACACCGCGACTTTCTGAGCGCAAGGAGCGGACGGTCGTTTTACTGGATGTGCTTGTACGTGAGGGCTCCGCCGCGGGTCATGTAGATGAGTTCGAGGCTCTCAGGAGTTAATTTCGTAATCTTGAAGTCGAGCGTGTCTGCTTGCGTACCCTTCTCGGTAAGCTGGAGATACACGGAGCTTTCATCAATCGGGAACGCGACCATCTTCGGCGCATTTGCCTTCGTGTACGCGACCCAAAGACCCGAGGAGACCTGCTTGTTGTCGTACCACTCGATGATCGTGCCGTCCGCCTTGAACTCGCGGACAGATTTCGCATCCGTCGTGCTCTGCCACTTGCCGACGATCGATTCGCTCACGATGAGCGACGTATCTTGTTTGACGCTTCCTCCGCCTTCGCCCGCGTCGCCCCAATTCCATGGCGCCATGTCTGTACTTGGCTTCGGATTGCAGACCATGGTGCGACCGCCGGTCGTAAGCTGTACTTCCTCACCAGCGCCGACGAAGACGATGCCGCCACCTTCGAAGCGCGCACCTGCGGTCGACTGTGTCGAAGCAAGCGTCGTCTCGCCGAAGGTCGCGTTCGCGCCCGGCGTGACTTTCACTGTCGATACATCCGACGAAGGACTCATCGAGAATTCGACGCCGCCTTCGCACGCATACGCATATGAACCCATGTCGCTCTCTTGCATTGTCGTCGAGTCGAGAGATTTCGACTTCTCCACATACCAGTACCCTCCGATGATAATGACTGCTAAGACTACTACCCACATGAATGCGGTTTTCATATTGAGCAAGTATCGCACTCCGTGTCTTCGTGTCAAATCGCCCGAGAGAGTGAAAAACGGTCGATTTCTGCTACAATGCCGACCATTGCGGGATCGTCTAATGGTAGGACATCTGCCTCTGGAGCAGAGTATCTTGGTTCGAGTCCAAGTCCCGCAGCCAATCTGGACACCTGTACCCGTGACCTAGACGGATTAGGGGGTCTAAGGAACTTATGAAAGCAGGTACTGTATACTCGCCTCATGAGTAAGCGGTTGATGGGCATTGTCGCAGCTATTGTCTTTCTTGTGGGGGGCTTCTTTGCGATTAATTCATACGTCCACCGACCAACACAAGCAGTGGCGACAGCCGGCTACATGGACGCAGCATTCACTATCGACGGCGCGCGCGTAAAGCTTGAGAGTGGCACGGCAGAAACGGAAGCCGCTCCTGGTTCTGCGTCCAAGATCATTACACGATACTTCGGCAACGAGCTAAAGACCGACCTCGATGGCGACGGGCGAGAAGATATCGCGTTCATTCTCACCCAAGAGACCGGCGGCTCCGGCACTTTCTTCTATGCGGTTGCCGCACTCAATACAGATCGGGGGTATATCGGCTCCGACGGCTACCTTCTCGGCGACCGTATCGCACCGCAATCGACCACCCTGAGTCCGCATCCAAGGCATGTGCGCGTCGTGGTCTTCAATTACGCCGATCGCGGAGCAGGTGAACCCATGACCGCGCAGCCTTCAGAGGGCAAGAGCGTGTATCTCAAACTGGATCCAACGAGCGTACAGTGGGGTATCGTAGAGCCTGACTTCGAGGGCGAATCCCGAGGTCTATGAAATCATTTTCATTCAAGGTATTGAAACAATCGAAAAAGAGTCGCGCGCGGCTTGGCGTGATATCCACTCCGCACGGCGAGATAGAGACACCCGCGTTCATCCCCGTCGCGACACGGGCGACAGTGCGTACGCTCGATACCGATGAAATCGCGGAAGTGGGCTCTCAGATGCTTATCGCAAATACCTATCACCTCCACCTCGCTCCGGGCGAGACTATCGTCAAGAAAGCGGGGGGTATCCACGGCTACATGCAGTGGGACAAACCGCTCATGACGGATTCCGGCGGCTTCCAAGTATTTTCTCTCGGCTTCGGTCGCGATCATGGAGTGGGGAAGATCCTGAAAGACGAGAAGGATCGCTCCATAGAGACAGGCACGCAGCCCGTCGCAGTGAAGATCACGGAAGATGGCGTGCATTTCCGCTCCCCCATCGACGGCAAAGAGCAGTATCTCTCCCCGAAGATTTCTATCGGCATTCAGGAAAAACTCGGTGCGGATATCATATTCGCATTTGATGAGTGCCCATCCCCTCTCGCGAACGAAGAGTACGTGCGCACCTCGCTCGAAAAAACTCACCGCTGGGCGAAAGAGTCGCTCGACGCGCGCAAGAATACGGGGAGGCAGGCGATGTATGGAATCGTACAGGGTGGAGCGTTCAAGGCACTCCGGCTCAAAAGCGCGGAAGTGATCGGTGCCATGGACGGATTCGAGGGCTTCGGCTTCGGTGGTGAATTCGGCTACAACAAAACGCAGCTCAAGAAAGGAATCGGCGAGGTTGTCGACACACTCCCCTCACACAAGCCTCGCCATGTGCTGGGTATCGGTCATCCCGAGGATTTCCCTATAATAGCAGAGAGCGGCGGCGATACATTTGATTGCATCGCTCCCACGCACTACGCGCGGCGCGGCATCATCTTCACTTCGAAAGGTCGCATCGACCTTCGGAAACCGCGATTCCTCAAAGAATTCAAGCCGCTCGATGCGCGCTGTGCCTGCATGATCTGCAAGACGTACACGCGCTCGTACATCTCCCACCTTCTGCGCGGACACGAGCTCTCCGGTCTCAAGCTCGCGACCTACCACAATCTTTTTTACTTCAACGCGCTCGCGGCGCAGATGCGGGAAAGAATACAGAACGACGAGCTCTAATCGGCTGGCGCATCCACCACTTCCTGATAGGCGACGATCTTCCACTCCCCGCTCTCGCGGACGACCTGGATATACACGGGCGTAATACCGGCGCTCTCTTCACTGCCTTCTGCGAGAAATACAAGAGCTCCCTGCACGAGATAGCCCGCACCCTGCGGTACCATTTGCGTGATTTCTATACGGTCTGGCCACGGACTCGACGTAGTGCGCCCAGGCGCTTTCGAGGGATCACTCTGCCAGAGTGCGATGAGAGCGGGAGACACGAAGTCTCGATACTCGCTCGCGATTGAGTCGGGGGCATCCGGCGAAAGAAGCGATACTTTCTGCATACGCTCCCCGAAATCTTCCACCAGCGAGCGCACGCCGCGCTCATTGGCGCGGATCGAGATCTCATCCCAGAAGAAGTAGCCCACTGCCGCAATCGCAGCACATAAGAAGAGAAGAGCGGCGGTAGTGCGGATCGATAACATGTCCAGATAGTCTACTGTGCGGATGAGGTCGCTGTGATGCCAGTCTGTGTGGATACGCATGTGCGCCGATCCCGCCCGAGCTCGACCGGTATTTCCTGCACCCACTCGACGCCGTGCGGGGTAAACGCCACCTCAAGGAGAAGACCGCTCATCACCTTCTCGTCCCAATACTGGTCGAAAATGAAATTGCCGAGAGAGTAGTATATGTATCTGTCGTGGTAGTACTCCCGCTCTTGGACGATATGCGGATGCGAGCCGATCACCATATCCGCCCCCGCATCGACGAATTGGCGCGCGAGGATCTTCACCCGCTCAGGGGGCGGCACGTATTCTTCTCCCCAGTGCGTATAGACGAAGACGATGCGCCCCGCATCGCGCTCTGCGCGCACCGCCCCGGTGATATGATATATCATATCACCGGCACTGGGAGCGAATTCGTTGTAGTTGATGAAGGAGACGGGGATTCCTTTCATCTCGAGGCGAGCGACGCGGTCGGATTCCGGCGCATCGGGATCGCCGAAATACCCGACACCTGCCGCATTCAGAAATGCTTTGGTCTGCACAAGACCATCCCGACCGAAATTCATGATGTGATTGTTGCCCAGGTGTACAAGCCGGATATTGTGCCGCGCGAGCAGAGATGCGGTCGAGGTGGCAAAAGTGAAGGTGAAATTATTCTCCCCTCCCGGCTTTGAGCCGATGCTCTTGGAGGCGAATTCCGTGATCGGACCTTCGAGATTCGCGACGACGAGATCGGCTTTCCCGAGCAGAGGCGTAATGCACGAAAAAACAAAGTCATCCCCTTTTTCCTCCATCGTCGTCCTCACCGACCTGTCAAACATCATATCGCCGCCGAAGACGATGTGCGCTTGCGGTATGGGAGCGAATATATGCGGGATGGGAGCTTCAGCGGCAAGCGGCGCTGCGCCGAGACTGAAAAACCCGACAAGCGCGGCGATAAAACTCGAGAGGAATTCGAGCATGCGCTACTGCAACGAGCGCATGTACGCGCGGGAAAGAGCGAGACCGAACGCTGCGCGCTCGCGTTTCGTGTCAATCCAGTCGGGTAGCTCTATCTTGCGATTCCGCAATGCATTGAAAAGCCTTTCTGTAAGCTCGTCCTGCTCCAGCCCTTCTCGTGCCACAGTGATATCCTTTGCGAAACGACTCAATTCATCTTTGATGACCATTTGGTCTTCGCCACTCAGCATACCGTTGACATGCGCAGCGAACTCGTGAGAAATCTCATCGAGGGTCTTCTTCTGTCGACTCTGTTCCTGCTGCCGCCGCATGTGTCCTTCCGGAGTCTTTCCCATCTTTGCTTCAAATGTCATACGATCAGTATACCAGCTTGAGCTCCCCCCTCTTTTGCACAGTGGCGACTAGCGCGCAGTGATCAGAGACCCCCGGGACCATGCGCACATGAGACACGCGGTAGCCCGGAGTAGAAAACATGCCGTCGACCATCTTGTCGGCAAGTTCGTGGGGGCGATCCTTCCCCGCTCTATGCAGATCGAGATCAAGGCTCGTCGCATACTGAGGAGGCACGTTGTCGTGGTATGTCTCCAAAAGCATGGAAAAGATCTCTCCCCCACGAGGCGCATTGAAATCACCGCAGAGCACAAGCTCTCCGAAAGGCTGGAGAATCTCGAGCAGCTTCCTCATGGAAATTCGCTGAAGGTCGGTCGCTTGCCCGCGCTCCGACCAGACGAAGTGCGTCGCAGCGATGCGAAATGCCTCTTCCTCGCCCACCTCGACGACGACCACCGCGTGATTCCCGCATGTATCGGGAAGCTCTTCTCTCGGGATAACCGCAGGATCTCCCACGTAGTAGTGGATATTCTGCGTGGCGATGGGAAGCTTCGAGAAGACCGCTTGCCCGATGACCGCTTTGAAGCCATCCGAGCGATGCTTGATAGCGGGAGCAAATACATACGTATCCGAAAACAGCTTCGCAAATATCTGGACATCGGGCTCGCGCACTTCTTGCAGGCAGAGCACGTCTGGCTTCTCTGCGATCACGAAGGGCACCACTCGATCGAGGTGGAGATCCCGCTCGATATTGATAGACACCAGCTTGATCGAAGCGCGAGTATTCATTTCCCACTCCGGCTGATTGCAGCCCTGATGAATGCGGTGAAAAGCGGATGCGGTGAAAGCGGACGCGCTTTCAGCTCGGGATGGAATTGCGTCCCCACGTAGAAAGGATGCACCGATTTCGGGAGCTCGGCGATTTCCTTCAGGTCACCCTCCGTCCATCGACCGGAAAAAACGAGTCCTTTCTCCTCAAGCTCTTGTACGTACTTCGGATTGATCTCGTAGCGGTGGCGGTGGCGCTCGGACACCTCAGCTACGCCGTATGCATCGCGAACCACGCTTCCCTCCGAAAGCGCGCAGGGATACGCGCCGAGGCGCATCGAGCCGCCGTAATCCTTGCGCGCCAATCTCTCGCGCTGCTCGGGAAGGATATCGATGACGGGATACGGAGTGTCTTGATTGATCTCGGTAGTATTCGCGCCCTCCATACCCGCGACATGGCGGGCATACTCGATGACGAGCATGTGGAGTCCGTAGCACAGACCGAAGTACGGTATCGCGTGCTCTCGCGCATACTGCGCCGCGCGGATCTTCCCTTCGATACCCGTCTCGCCGAAACCGCCCGGCACGATGATGCCGTCGTATGCGCCAAGCTCCTCGATGGGCAGCGCTCCGCTTTGGATATCTTTCGCATTGATCCAATCGATCTCCGCTTTCGCGTCTTCCGCGTATGCGGAGAATTTGATCGCCTCGATGACCGAGAGGTACGCATCGGAGAGTACAAAATCGCCCGTATCAAAATACTTGCCGACGATGCCGATCTTCACTTTTGTGCCGCCGTTGTGCGCGCGCTTCGCAAAATCTTTCCAGTCGGACAGATCGACCGGTTTCTTCGCTTCAAGGTCGAGGATTTCGAGGAATACGTCGGAGAGCTTATCGCGCTCGAAATTGAGGGGCACGTCGTAGATCGAATCCACATCGGGAGCGGAGATGATGTGCTCCGGGCGCACGCTGCAGGATATCGCGAGCTTGTCCTTGCGCTTCTGATCGAGCGAATGCGCCGAGCGCGCGATGATGATATCGGGCTGTACGCCATATGAATTCAATTCTCGCACCGCGCTTTGCGTCGGCTTGGTCTTCATTTCGCCGAGCGTGCCGGGGATCGGCAGGTAGGACACCATGACAAAAAGCACGTCATCGGGATACTCGAGCTTCATCACGCGCGCCGCGTCGAAATACAACGCATTCTGGAAATCGCCGACCGTGCCTCCCACTTCGACGACGGTGATGTCTGTCTTGCCGAGCTCTGCGGATTTCTTGATGCGCTCGATGATCTGGTCGCGCACGTGCGGAATCGCCTCCACGCATTTGCCTTCGTACCCGAGATTGCGCTCTCGCGCGATGACCGAAGCATACACCATGCCGCTCGTCATATAATCCTCGGGTCCGAGATCGCGGCCCAAGAAGCGTTCATAATTGCCCATATCCTGATCGGTCTCAAGACCGGAATCGAGCACGAACACTTCGCCATGCTCCGTCGGATTCATGGTACCCGCATCTACATTGAGGTACGGATCGATCTTCATCAGATTCACGCTGAGCCCGCGCGCCGCGAGCACCTTGCCGATTGATGCCGAGGCGACGCCTTTGCCGACGCCCGACATGACGCCTCCCACAACAAAAATATACGTATGACCTGAGCGCGCACGTCTCATAAGCCTAGGATATCACGTCCGCAGGTAGCGGCGGACGGCGAGATAGCTGGACAACGCGCCGAGAGCGATGCCAGAGCCCATGACGACGAGGAAAAAGAGCGGGAACGACCCGAGGTAGTAGCTTGCGACGTTGAATGTACCCAGGAAACGCTCTGAGCCCGGTCCGAGCCAGAGGGTCAATGGATAGAGTATGAGCAATACCACCGCTGCGGAGACCACCCCATAGAGGACGCCCGCGATCATAAAAGGACCGCGGACATACCAGTGGGAAGCCCCCACAAGATTCATCACGCCGATCTCGTCGCGCGTAGTGTAGATCGCGAGGCGGATGGTATTAAACGCGATAAGCAGGGTCGCGAGCCCGAATATGATGGCAAGACCGATGCCAAGGCTGCGAGCAGTCTCGATGATGGTGGTGAGCCGGTCGATCGCGGTCTTGTTCTGGTAGAAATTCACCTTGTCGATACCGGTCGAGGCGCTTGTGCCGGACTCTTGCTGCGTCTCCAGATACTTCGCGATCGCCTCGTATTGCGAAGTCTGCTTCGCGCGGATTTCGAGGGAAGCGCCGAGCGGATTCTCCCCCAATTCCTGCAGCGCCTGCATCGTGAGCTGATCGTTTTTGTGGCGCTCCTCGAAATCCGCGAGCGCTTCTTCCCGCGAGACGAACGAGACCGAAGCGACTTCGGGAAGCGCTTCGAGCGATGTCCTCACCTGCGCGATCTGCTCTTCGGTCGCACCTGTCGTGAAGTACACCGTGACGTCGACCTTGTCGGTCAATTGCTTGAGCACGGAATTGAGCGCGGCGCCGGAGATCAAGAGACTCGCAACGACAAAGAGTGTGATCGTCATGATAAGCACCGCCGCGAGTGAGACGAATCCATTGCGGATGAAACCGACAAGCCCGTACCTTGCCACCCTCTTCGTTGTTGTCCACCATGTCATATCCTCATTTTACAGTACGTATTTGCCCTGCTTGTCGTCGCGGACGATGCGGCCTTGATCCATGGTGACCACGCGTCGACCGATCGAATCCACCACCGATTTATTGTGCGTGGTAAGGAGGACGGTCGTACCGAGATCGTTGATCTTCTTCAGAATCTCGACGACGTCGTGGGCATTGATAGGATCAAGATTGCCGGTAGGCTCGTCGGCGATCAAGACATCGGGCTGATTGACGATCGCGCGAGCGATCGCGACGCGCTGCTGCTCGCCGCCGGAGAGCTCGCGCGGGAAATTCCAGATCTTGTCGGCAAGACCGACCAAATCGAGCACGTGCGGGACGTCGCCGCGGATGTCTTCATCGGATTTCCCGGCGACTTCAAGCGCAAACGCGATGTTTTCATACACGTTCTTCGTCGGAATAAGCCGGAAATCCTGGAAGACTGTCCCGATATTGCGACGAAGCTCGAGCAGATCCTTGCTTTTGAGCTGGGGTATCTCGCGAGAGCCGAAATACACCGTGCCTTCCGTCGGGAGGACTTCGGCAAATAGCATTTTGAGAAGCGTGGTCTTGCCCGCGCCCGAATGACCGACAATGGAGACGAATTCGCCCGGATCGATGCCGAGCGTTATATCTTGCACCGCGGGCGAGACGCCCTCGAAATACACCTTGGTCACCTTGTCGAAATAAATCACGAGCTCAATTATACCCGATTCGCGGAGGCATCCAAATCCTTTTCCGCATCGACGAACGACTGTATGTCTCCGCCGAGCACCTTTTCGATATCGCGGCGCTCATGATCGGTGCGATGATCTTTCACCAGCTGGTATGGGTGGAGGACATAGGAACGTATCTGGCTCCCCCATTCGATCTTGGTCGACGCACCACTTGAAAGACCCCGCGACTCTTGCGCCTGCGCCGCTTCCTTCATCTGGAAGAGCTTGCCGCGTATCATTTCGAGCGCTTTTTCCTTGTTTTGCGCTTGGGAGCGCTCCGATGTGACGTGCACACTGATTCCGGTCGGCGTATGCGTCATGCGCACCGCCGTGTCGCGCTTGTTGACGTTCTGACCGCCGGGACCGCCGCTCCTCGCCACCGTTATCTCAAGATCGCTCTCCGGGATGTGCGTCTCCCCGACATCGGGCAACCTCGGCAAGACCTCGACAAGGGAGAACGACGTCTGGCGCTTCCCCGCCGAATTAAAAGGCGACATGCGGACGAGGCGGTGCACGCCGCTTTCTTTTTTCAATGCACCGTACGCGCCGCTCCCGACGACGTCGAACGAAATGCTCCGATACCCGCCCATTGAATTCTGATTGGAGGAAAGCAGAGCTATGTTCCATCCCCGACCAGTCGCGTATTTTCCATACATCTCAAAAAGCATGCGCGAAAAATCCTCCGCATCATCTCCCCCCGCGCCGGACACAATGGAAATAATCGCATCGCTCGCGTCGTGCCCGCCCCCGCCCGCAAGCCGGGCTTTGAGACTCTGGTACTCTCGGAGAGTAGCCTGTGCCTTCTCTTTGTCGCTCCAAAAGTCGGCAGATGTCATTGCTGCTTCTATTTCGAGTATGCGCTTTTCAGCGTTTGCCTTGTCCATGAGCCGCCTCGGAGATTCGAACTCCGGACCTACCCCTTACGAAGGGGTTGCTCTACCAGCTGAGCTAAGGCGGCGATGCGCTAAGAATATACCACAGGATTGCTGGCTTTGGGTGGAGCCGCGCCGCCCGCGCATTCGCCTGCCTACCGGCTCATACTATCGCCCTTCATCATCTTGTCTCCTTCGTTTGTCATCACCCCATCTTTCTCCATCATCGCGCCATCTTTCATCATATTCTCTCCTTCGTTCGCCATCGTCCCGTCTTTCTCCATCATCGTGTCGCCCTTCATCATCTTGTCCTCTTTTGTATTCATAGCAAAGGAAAGTATTCCTACTGCCAATACTGTGAGCATTGCCAAGAGCGCCACCCACCACACAGAACCCTTTTTGTCCTCCATGATTGTTTCCATACTTTTTACGAGTTTGATTAGTACTGTTAGTAATATGTAAAGTCTACTTTACATTTACCCAAACGTAAAGGCATACGCCTCAAGACCGGGGCTGTGGATACGCACTTCGAGCGTATGCGCGCCCGCCGCCGCCCCGGATACAAGCGTGTACAGCGTATTCGGTCGTATCGTCTGTGTATTCGCGTATTTTCCGTCGACAAACACGCTGATTTCGACCGGTTTTTCCGCCCCAGCGACGAAATACACGTCCGCAGCGTCAAATCGGTATACGATCCTTGCGTCTACCCCGACGTTTTTTGCGTACTCGCTCGTGATCTCCCACGTCCCTTCGAGGTACAGCGTGTCCATCTGCGCCGTTTGCGGAGCGGTGAGCACCTGTGTTCCGCGCGACCCTCTCGTGCCGTTGCCGAGATACTCGTTCCGGTCGGAGCCGAAATAGGTCTCTGGACTGCGCGCACTGACCCGTACCCGCGCGACCGCATCCACGGCGAGTCCGTCGTGCACTCCCATTTCTTCGCCCAACACTTGCGCGCGCTCGGCCAACAGCTCGCGGATGTTCGCCTCGGTTTCCTCGTATGCGCCTTCGCCGATGTGGTCGTAGACGACATTGCCATGGATATCTATCAAGTATTTCCTCGGCCAGTAGCGATTGCCGTACGCGTTCCATGTCGCATAGTCATTGTCCAAGACGATCGGATGGGTGATGCCAAACTTCTGCATCGCCTCGCGCACAGTATTGATATCTTTCTCAAACGCGAACTCGGGCGTGTGGATGCCGATAATGAGGAGCCCCTGGTCGCGGTATTTCTCGTCCCACGCGTTCAGGTACGGGAATGTCCGCTGGCAATTTATACAGCTGTAGGTCAGAAAATCGAGAAGGATTACTTTCTTTCCGATAAACTGCCCGATGGTTATTGGATCGGTGTTGACGAAGCCGGACGGATCGACGATTTCTTTGTATGGTTCGCCGCTCCGTTTCATCACGTCCATCGTTTGCGGAGGGCACGACCCGCTCGCTTCGCATATCGCCACCTTGCCTCCCGGCAACAACAAGAACGCAAGTCCTGCTCCGACGAGGACCACCAACACTGCGCCGATTGTGTATACCTCTTTCATACTCATTGGACTTTTTGCAAGAGCGCCTGTTCGACCTCGGTACTGTCAAAGCCGCTGTCGAGAAGTCGCGCTTCCAGTTTCTTTTCGTACCCTGTCGCTACCAGCAAACCCAAAACGACAAACGCGACGCCGATGGTGCGCTTCACCGTACCGCGCGAATCAGCCACCGAGGACAGCCGATCGGCAAAACGCTGACCGAGAAGTGCGATGAGGAGCAGGATGAGGGAGAGACCGAATACATACGCGAGAAGGTACAGCGTGCCAAGCGCAAACGATACCGGGAGCACGGAAGCGAGAATGACGAAATAGGTCGGCGAACAGGTGGAAAAGACCGGACCAAGCGCCGCGCCGATAATCACATCGCCGAGAGGGCTCTTGTTCTTATACCCTGCCCCCACCAGCGTATGCGAACCCACCGAGAGCTTGGCAATTCCCGGCATCTTTTCCCAGAGTACGGGAAAGACGAGCGAGAGACCGAACAGCATGAGAATGCCGCCTGAAAGATACGCCCACAATTCCGGCGGCATCATCACGAACGCCGTAGATACTTTAAGGAGGTAGGTGAATAGTACGACGGAGACGGCAAGGGAGCCGACGACGATGTACGGTGTACATGTGCTTCTTCCCGAAGCCGACGAACCGACAACGACTGGCAAGATCGGCAAGACGCACGGCGCAAGAACCGTGAGTACCCCCGCAATGAACGAAACAATAAGAAATGCCATGCCTCCAGTGTAGAGGATATCGCGGACAATGTAAAGCCGGTTTTACACAGCGCTGCGCTACTGATAGCGGTCGGAGTAGAAATGCGCGACGACTTTTGCAACGACCATGGCACCGAGCGTTATCAAAATCCACGGATCTATCGCATGAGCGAGACCTTGTACGATAAGCGCAAGGGTGAGGGCGGCAATACCCGCGAGATACGAGATGCGCCCGGCATTGAGGCGATGCAGGAGGTCGCGCTCATCGCCGCCGTTCTCTTGCATAACGAACCCGGCAAACATAATGAGAAGCACTGTCGCGGCAAGCAACGCTACCATAGCGCCCATCGGCGGCATCCAGCCAAGCGGATCGGCGAGGAGCACGAGCAGCACCGCGAGCGACAGCGTGATGAAGTACGGACTGACTGTATCAAATAGTTTATTTCTCATGGCGGATTTTGAATGCGTCCTCGACGCCGACCTTAAACACATTGGCAATCTTAAGCGCCAGCAGAACGGACGGCGTGTAATTCCCTCGCTCGATCGAGATGATCGTCTGCCGCGAGACGCCGACGCGCTCCGCCAACCCTTCCTGCGTCATTCCCCTATTTGTGCGAAGCGTGTGCACGGTACTTGAAATATATTCTGCCATGGGAGCATCTTACTTTTTACTCTCATCAGACGCTAAGTCAAGGCATACGGAGTTGAGGCAGTAGCGTTTGCCGGTGTCCGTCGGACCGTCATCAAAGACGTGCCCAAGATGCGAGTCGCAGGTCGCGCAAATAATCTCAGTGCGGCGCATTCCGTGGCTCGTGTCCGCGAGCTCGCGGACGCTCCCCGGGAGCGCCTGATCGAAAGACGGCCAGCCCGTCCCTGAATCAAACTTCGCGTCCGAGCCGAAAAGCGGAGCGCCGCACACCTTGCAGTTGTAGGTACCGCTCCTTTTTTCATGCAGAAGTTTCCCCGAGAATGGCGCTTCGGTACCTTTTTCACGCAAGACGCGATATTCCTCCGCCGTCAGTGTATGTTTGAGCTCCTCTTCGTCCATGAGACTATGTTACCAGCTGCGCGGAAGCCCTGCCTACCGGCAGGCAGGCGTAGCCGCCGCGACTCTGGCACATTGCATTCCAGGATTCGGTTGCTCTAAGCCGTAGCCGCCGCATCGCCAAAGATTTCAGAACTATCATATCAAAACGAAAGACCCCTTGGATTCCGGCATAGTGCCAGAGTGTCCAAGGGGACAATGCGCCCGCCGAGGGCGGGCGCACAAAGTTGCAATCGGTCAGTTGCGGGAGCCAAGCCGGACGCCATCGCGCCAATCGTCGTCGAGTGGCCACGTGTAGACGTTCCACTCACCGCAAATATTTGATTGCTTCTTGGTGCTTGCCAGCGTTCCGCAAGTCGTCGGCAATATTCATCATCCCCTGAGCTTCGATGTCTCGCATATCGATTACAGGGCAGTTTCAACAATCCTAACCTCCTCGTCTGTAAGGTCGTAAAGCTTATACACGAGCTGATCAATTTGCTTTTCATAAACTTTAACCTCTTCTTGTTTCTTGAAATTCTCCAAATAATCGCCGGATGTGGTAATTGCCAAGATTTTATCAACGATTTCAATAAAGGGCTTTTGTTCAGTTTCTGAAACTCTTTTAATTGGGACTTCTGATAGTGGTTGCTGATAAAGCTCCAACATTTCTCCCTTTCTTTTGCCTCGCTGATACAACCAAAAATAATAGAGCCTAGAATTGAGCAGTGCCAACACATATTTAAGCGAAAATGACTTATCTTTCTCTGTAATAAAATATACATCCGCGCTCGCATACCAGTCGCTCGCGTTATATCCAAACGTATTGCTCGTACTGCGTTGGGGCGCGACTATTTTTGCGCCTTCAAATATGTCTTGTTGTCTAGATCTATGAAGGTCAAACCAGCGATACGCATATTGGGAAACAATCGCCTCAAATTTGGAAAGGTGTTTGAGAATATTCGGGTATGTTTCTATATTCTTAATTGTTTCGCCGTTTGAGTAAATAACGGCAGAGCCTGTTTTATCTTGGGTATACCACTTGTGCACGTCAGAGTTCTTAAACCATGGCTTCAAAATTGTTTTCTCGTCATCAGTTAAATTGATATTTTGCATTTCTTCCTCACTTAGAATAAAGATACCGTCTCCAATGCGTGCGCTCACTTTATGTTTTTCAAGGTGTTTCCTGGATACTTTATCAGCGCCGGTAACAATTCCTTGGTTTGCATTGCAAATCGTCCCCAAGGCCTCACCCTGGCTCTTTAGCTTATTTAATGTCGTTTGTATTGGATTGCGACTTTCTATTGAGGTTCCCGATAGCCGAATATTGTAATTATCGCCATCGTATAAATCGTCTTGAGCTACTCTAAAGTATTCGGTTTTTTCGTCTTGGCCACCAACAATTCTTTCCAAGATAATCGAAGTGGCATCACCAGTGCGTTTGGTAATACAAGTTTCGGCTATAACCTCTTTATAGTGCCCTTTACTCAAAATACTCACCATGTTGTGCTGGCCTAGGGCAGATTTGAAAACCTTGAGTTCGTTAAAGTTAACTAGCTTTTTGACTGTCGCCCTATTTTTAAAATCCTCTCGAAGCTTTCGTGCACCCAATGCTGTTGGATAGTAATTCGTCGTTATATACGCCATCACGCCGCCGTTGCATAAGTAATCCAGAGCTGTGTGAAAGAAAAAGTAAAAAAGGTCCATCTTGCCTTGATAATATCTCTTCCCTAAGGGAGAATTCTTGATTTTCCTAAACATGTCCTTGTGTCCCTTCTCCCCAATATACGGGGGGTTCCCGATAACAATATCGAATCCCCCCTTTCTATAGACTGCGGGAAAGAAATACCTGGTGTCGAAAAAACCAACCGGCTTGTTTTGGAAAATATTTTCGTAACTTCCCCATAGCTCGTTTATTCGCATGCGTTCATCGGTCTCCGCTTCATTCTTCTTCGCCAACAATCGTTTATGATTTCTATCTTTGATTCCGCTAAATGACTGTACGATACTCTCCAGCTCTTTCTTAGTTTTTTCACTAATAAGCTGTTGCAATTTTCTTGCGGTGTCCAATTTGTGCACTTGGTCGACCGGCGCGAAGTACTCGTCAATAAGCTCCCCAAGAGCCGCAGCGAATTCATCACCGAACAACGGACCTTCGTGCACCGGTGGCTTTATGAGCGTATTGGCGCAAACAAATTTGAAATCTAGATTCGGTAGCGGCTCAATTCCTCTGTTCGGAGCACTATCATCGACTTGTTGATCCACAACGAGTGTCAAAAAGCATCGTAGCCGCGATATATCAGTTGCGACGGGTTGAATATCTATACCGTGAATACATTCCCTGATGACCCCGAGTTTTCGAACATATGTAAGGTTATGTTTTTGAAGTTGCCTGCGAGCCTCCGCAGGAAATTTGTTGAGATAGATTGAACAATCGGGGTCAAGAATCCCTAGCATATGTACCATGCGCTGAAGCACGCCTATTGGAAATGCGCCGGAACCACAGGCTGGGTCTAAGACAGCAGCATTATGAATAGCGTCAACGAGTACTTTCCTGTCATTGATAGAAAAGGGATACTGAACATCATCCTCCAAATCGTACGATGAAAGCACGCGTAATTTCTCTTCAGGTATTCCGGTCTTTGTCTTTAGGTGAGCAACGAGCGACTCTTCAACCATGAAGTCCACAATTTCTCTGGGTGTGTAAAAACTTCCTGTCGCTTTTCGCGCACTTGCGCCTGTTTCCGGGTTTACTTCTGCCAAAAGGTTTTCAAAGATACGACCGAGCATCTCAGGGTCGATTGAAAGCTCGGTATCGATTGACGTATTTTCGTCAATTGTGAAGTTATATTCCTCAAAAATACCGAGCATCTCCATAAACCACCCATCCGGAACAGCCACAACGCCGCGTCGCTCACTCAACCCGGTAGTGCGGTTAAATTTGTGATTATCCTCGGCGTGGTCCTGAAACAATCCTCCATTGAGAAACGGGACCTTGTTGAACAATTCTGAATGCGCGAAAAATGCGGGCCGAGAACTTGGAGGCTTATTGAGCACCTCAAAAAAGAGAGGTGCGCACAGGGAGTGGTAATAATCCGAATTCTTTGAGACGGCGGCAACAGAAAGAAGCTCGTCAGGGATTAATGGAACACCCTGACTACCTTTCTTCTGTTTAAGAAACCAGCAAAAAACTAACCGGCCGATGAGCCGAATTGCAAAATTTGCATACACTGTGTCATCCGCGCTTCCAAGTTCAAGGGTCCTCTCGTAAGTTTCTGCGCGCCTGCCTTCTCCTCTTGTGCCCCCAACGAGTTTTGAATATTGAGCGGCTATTCGCGTATAAAACTCCTTACTCACAACCGCCAAAGAGAACTTGTTTTCGAGGTCCTTAGTTGTAGTGATGATACCAGTTAGCATCATGCTCGGCGTTAACACTTTTACGTCTGGTCCAAGAAGATAGGAGAACCTGCGCGGATTTGAAATGGTCTCCCTGACACCCTCTTTCGTCCTAGTTACCTTTGTTGTAATTAGTGAAAGCCGCCATTCTTTGGAATCATCCGAGACATAGGCTACCAGAGCATTGGACCGCGCATGACTTTTGAGCACCCCGTAAGTACTCTTTGTAATTTCTACGCGAGCACTTAGTGATGAGTCAGGCTTAGCAATAAACACGACCAAATCTAAATCGCTGCCACTAGCCTCAGCGACTTGTTGAATTGACTTGAATCCAGACCTAGGCTCCTCCCGTTTTTTGCTCACGGCTACACTCGGAATGAGCTGCTCAACAAACGCAAGAAAAGCTTCCTCGTTAAATGCGCCAGCAAAAAGCGGGTTTATCATAGACGATGCTCTTGTGTAAATAGAAGGAGGTTCGCAGCCTTTGATTCGATATTTTGCTTGTCCAGACTTACTTTCACCTGGTGCTCCGGTGCTATTTCCATGACTTGTTCGACAACTTGATCAGGAGTGAGAGTCGTATCCTTCGCGACTTTTATTACAGCTTTAAGCTGCCCATCCGAAAGGTCATCAAGATCACTAACAACCTTTATTAAGTCGTCACAATAATTTGAGTATTGTGATTCTCGAACACTTCTTAATATGTGCACAACGTCGGTGCGATTTCTCGACATCTGTCCCATTGCAGGTTTTTCGAATAACTTTTCCTTTAGCGTATTGAAGACGATGCCAAATTGATCGTCAGCCTTTTCTCCCACCTCCTCACGACCTGCTGCAAAGTGATTCAAGACATTTTCCGCATCCACCAATTTGGCCTCCCCGTTGTTTTCAAGAGCATATATTTTATTCTCTCCCCGAATTCCTACTCCGACCCCCAATTGAGCACTGCGATTTTTTCTTACTATGCGAGCCCGCATGGGTATTTTCCTTGCCAATTCAACAATCTCACTATCGTGCTGTGCTTGCTCGTATGCCTCTCGATGTGGAGTATCCCAACTCTGTTCTTCTGTCGTCGCTCTCTTAAATTCGTCCACAAAAAACGATTCTGGGTTCTCGTCTTCCGTGAGCGTTCGAGTGTCATTACCGACTACAGAATTAAATATCTTCATTTTGAGCGTGGCCACACCTCTGATGTTTGTCTCTGTTTCACCGAGTTCAGTGGGAAAATAGTTGTCAATAAAAAGCTCATCGAACATTTTCATGTTTATACGATTAATGCGACCCACGCGTTGTATGACGCGGGTTGGGTTATACGGAATATCATAATTAATCACGCGGCCCGCCCTATGCAAGCTAATTCCCTCACTCAAAGCATCGGTAGCAACAAGTACCTTGAAATCATCGGCCTGTCTCTCCGGGGGTAGCCCGGCATCGAAGTTTTTTCTCACAATTTGACGCTCCGTCCGACCATTTTGAGAAGTATAGAAAATTGTTGCGATTCCCGCGCGCTTTAATGCCTCACCGACATAATTGACGGTATCTGCATACATACTAAAGACCACGATTTTTCTTTTCGGATCCCTTTCAAGGTGGTGCTGTATATCAGAAATAAGTTGATGGAGTTTCGGATCTGGCAGAGACGCAAAAGGTGAATGCGCACCGAACCACTTATCGTAGATATCTTGGAGAACGGACAAGTCGCGTCTAACTTCTGATACGAACTTCTCGTTGAGATCGTCAACGCTAACATAAGCGATCTTTCGACTATTCGGAACGGCCGTGATATCAATTGCAATTTGCTCTGTCATTTCTGCGTCCTCTGCATCTTCTTCCGGTATCTCATCGGGTGCCGGAATATATGCCTTCTTTGATATTGGAACGAGGTGGCGTTGCTCCACCCATTCAATGATTTTCTTATGCGAATCAATTACAGTCTGGAGGGTGCTCTTAAACGCGGCTCTGGAACTCTCAAACCGCATTACTAAAAGCTTTCGCATAAATGATGCGACGTTCTCCTGGGCTGTTCGAATATCCTCCAATTCGGGGTACTTTTCAGTAAAATTTCCTATATCGCGAGCATAAGTTGTTGGCCTGTATCGGGCACCGGTTAGCCCACCTTCAGTTCTTGAGTCCGGCACTATCCGCCCTACCGTTTCGAGGTAGATTTCGGTGAATTCGCCCAATTCGTATTCTCGAATCTTTGGGTCGCTCATCTTGGCAAATTCAATCCCTTGCGCATTCAAATCCTCCCGATATCGTGTAATATTTTCTAGGTCAATTCTTGAGCGCCTGATGATGATTGGTTCGATTAGCCTTCGTAATTCGCTGGCTATAGCATCACGCCTCATATCCAACTCTTGCCGCTGCTCTGGTGTCATTGTCGTGACTGCGTTAGAGCGTCGAAGTTCTTTATATGCCTTCGCAAGTTCGGTAAATTTTAAAGACAGGTTATCTACTGTTCGCAGGGTGGCAGCGCCAGGGGTTTGAAAGAGTTTGATAAGGGCAAAAATATCCTTTGGATCATTGTTGAATGGTGTGGCAGAAAGTACCAATACTTTATTTCCAACGTGACTGCGGGTTAACTGGTGGAGCAACTGATAGTCTTGCGTACTTTCATTTCTATATCTGTGCGCTTCATCTAGAATAAATAGAAGGGGCTCTGCGGTACTTTTGTATCTATCGTACGCCTCTTCAATCTTTCCTGAGCTAAAGATTCGCACACCCGGTAGCCGAAATTCCTCGGCGTAGTCCTCCCACATTGGAATAAGGTGGGGCGGGGCAATAATAACTGGCTTCAAGTCGGAGCAATTCGCTGCGACTGTACTTGCGATAATACTTTTTCCTAGCCCGACCACATCTGCGATAATAGCGCCATCGTAATTTTTTATTCGTGCAATTGCCATTTTTACGGCATCGATCTGATATGAAAGGTCAATATATTGGCCGCGAGTTGCTCGCGATGCACCAATCACATCGAGCTTATATTCAGCACCAAATATCTCATGTAGTAGTCGGACGTACATAAGGTACGGCGTCGGGACTACGTTCATCCAAAGTTCGTCCCGAATCTTATTTAAAAACATGTCTGATTTGCCTTTTTCCTGAATGACAATGTTACGGGCGTCTGACCATCGAATTGAAAATTTCTCGCAATACTCTTTGTACTTTTCCTGGGAGTCGAACGCCTCGTCGATCTCTTGCTGTCCAATGAGGCCATTATAGGTAAAATTGCTTGAGCCCATAAAAACTTTGCCCGAATTGCCATTGTGAATTACGTAGTATTTGCCGTGCGCCTGTTCTTCAGTCATTTTAATCTCAAGCGATCCATCTTCGAGCTTCTTTTCTAGAATTGAATACGCTTCTTGTGCCTCCGGCGCGTCGAATATTGATGTTTGATTTGCGAGCTTCTTTATACCCTCGCCGAATGCGCTAACTCTTTCCTGCTTTGATTGCGGAACGCTTCTAGGCTGATACGGATCGAGATTTACAGAGGACTTTTTGGTTGTTTCAATTATTAAGGTCGGTATGGCATCTGGATCAATATACGACCCGACCAAGATACGGACCTTGAGTTTGTCGAGTTTCTTAGCCAATAGCTCAAACCCACAAAGGTAAAAATATCCAACCTCAATATCAAGTCCGGTTGTATTGTCTCCAATCGCGTCAGATATGGCTCGGTAAAGATTGTTTTGCTTGCTATTATCGATGATTTTATTTCCCGAAACCATTGCAGTAAATAATCCCACAAATCTTCATGTTTGGGAATCACGGCACAAAACCCGCCTACGGGCGGGTTTTGTGCGACGGGCGTGTCCGTTCGGGCGCTATCTCGGCGTCGCAGTTCGAATCTTACTGAACCTCAATCGTACCTCCTGCCAATCAAGCTCTACCTACTAGGACACTTTGTCAGTTAGCCACTTTTTACTGCTCGTTGCAGACTGTATTGAATCTGTTTCTCAAGTCAGTCTCTTCTTGCAGCCTTGCGTCTCGGTTTTCAGAAGAAATATGAGCAAATATGTGTGTCGCCCCATTTTGCCTGGTGCAGTTCCATTTGTGATGAGAAGGCGTGCATCGTGTGCTCAAGTCCTCACATTCACCGATATATACTGGTGTCCAGCTGTTCTGTTGCAGACTCTTGGCAAAAATATAATTACCGGGCTTAGCGACAAATGGTTCATTTATCGGATACCCCCAGTAACGGTAACTTTTGCCAGATTTGCCGTGCCAATCCATTTCTACTGCCATAATCTGTATTCATTTCTCAATTAGTAATTCGACCGAAGCAAAAACCCAAAGCCGCATCGGTTGCGTCTTTGGGTTTTTGCTCAAACTCTCGCTTGGGTAATTACCGGGGGCGCAGGTTACTCGTGTCCGTAGGCATTCGTAACCCCCGATTTTCAGAAACAGATTCTCACTTCTGCTTTCATTTTACCAAGCGCAGAGAAAATCAAAAAGTGGATAAGTGCCCCGTCCCGCCGCCCATCCCTTTTTGGAACCCACCCCCGCGAAATGGATGAGGATGCCTGTCCGCCTTTGGCGGAGAGGATTGGCGGCGGGGCGGGGGTCGAGGGCGCGGCGTACTCGCGCGCCCGAGAGAGTCAGCACGGAGTCGAATCGTGACACAGAGTACAAAGCCACCACGCGCGCGGAGCGCGCGAGATTAGGATTCACTCTGGTAATAGGTTCGAGCGGAGTATAATAGGGACTCAAACTTCGTTTGAGCCGATGTCCGGGATTGAACCGGAGACCTCGTCCTTACCAAGGACGTGCTCTACCAACTGAGCTACATCGGCGCTTTCTCTGGCACTGCAGAGCGTACCATGTGAAGTGTGGATTTTGAAGTTTCGAAGCATGGTAGACTGTATCTTCATGGGCAAAGAACTTCGCGACTCTCTCAGCTACTTCGCGCAAAATCTTTTCGTCGTCGTCGGTCTCGTCCTCATCTGGCGCGGCGTGTGGTACACACTCGACGGCATCGACAACATCTTTTTCGGCGGCGCGCACTGGCTCTCCGCGCTCGCGGGCATCGCTGTCGGTCTCTTCATCCTCTACTTGCCCGACCACGATCTCAAAGAGATACAGAAACTCTGATCAGACCTGATACCGCTTGAGGTCTGCCACGATGGGGGCGATTTTCTCGTCTGTTATTTCCTCTGGTCGTATCGAGCACTGCGCGAATAGCTGCGACTCTATATCTCGCGCCGCGTCAGCGAGCCGCGCGAAATCATCTTTGCCGCCCTCGTCTGCCCACGAACGCCTGCCTCTATAGCGTGCACGACTCTCCGCCAGACGCTCTTCCATGGGAAGAATGCCATGCGGACCGGCGCGCAAGTCGCTGTACTCGACCACTTTCTGCTCAAACGACGAAGTGTCTCGCACGAATGCGAGCCGCGAAAACCCGACGCCGTCCGCAAGCGCGATGGCGTCATCCGGAAGGCGCATCTCTCTCATGATGCTGATCGTCGCCTCGTGAGCCGCATCGCCATATCGCTCGATATACTCGCGCTGTACCTCTTCCCAATACGACCGAGGATGCGGCGCGAGAAATTCGGGAAATACCGCAAGATCGGATTTGATAATGTTGCCCATGTCGTGGAAGAGACACGCAAGGATCACCGAGCGCGCATCGATCGGCTCCCTGAAGTGTTCGCAGATCAATTTCCCGACCGCCGCGACACGCAGCTGGTGGATCTGGAGCCCCGGCATGGTGCGGTACTCCGCGTATACATCGGGGGGCGTCCTCATGAGAGGACATCGTAGCATGTCCGTACAGTGCGCGACCTCGTGGACGCTATTGGAACCAGCATCCGAGGGTACAAAGGGCATATTTACATACCCGATCTCAAAGGGAAAGTGCCGTGTGCATAGCTTCATTGACTATCCATCTGGGGGGGCATATAGTGCGCCCATACACGCCCCAGCCGACCGCAAGGTTCGCTGGGGTTTTTCGTTGCCTGTTGCTACAATGTCGAGCGATGCAAACGATACTGCTTATAGACGGCGAAAACATAAAAGGCAAGATCCGCTCCGTGTTCAAGGATGCCAGTAAGGCGCGACCCGTTTGGCACGAGTACGATTTTCGAGGGCTTTTAGATAAGGTCTTGGACGGCATCAAAATAGACCGGAAGGTATTTTATTTCGCTCGCATCAAAGAACACGATGATAGCAAGACAAAATCGAAGCAGCTCATCGAGGATCAGCGCCAGCTCAAAACGCACTTGGAAAAACAGGGTTTCGAGGTGATTTTGAGCGGACGCGTGCGCGGGCAATTTGAGGACGGACAGGGAGGCAAGAAAATCCTCGTGTTCAAAGAGAAGGGCGTGGACGTGAAGATCGCGGTTGATATGGTCAGCTTATCGTGCGACAAGAAGGTCAAAGAGATAATCCTCGGCAGTTCCGACAGCGACCTTCAACCGGCAATCAAGGAAGTGCGCGACCGGCAGGTCAGCTGCGTGTATCTTGGGTTTGAGGCGCAGCCGAATAAGGGAATGACGTTTACGACGAACAGGACTATTTTGATACGGAATGCTGAACTTTTTGAGTTTGAGAACATCCAACCAACACTCATCAAATCTGATCCGCCCCGTTATTAGTGCTCTTTAACACTTTTTCAAGAGCGTTTCCCTACAAGGACGAAAAGAGAACCTTGACTCTCTTCGTCCCGACTTGCGCGAGTGACGGGACTCGGCTAAGCGCTCACTCGTCGCCGTCGCTCCTCGTTCCGCTTAGCCATGCTCGCCCCGCTCCATCTGCTGATGGAGCCTCCGGCGCTCGCCTTCGAGTCCCGTCTCGCTGTAAAACAGTAAGACCCCGATGCTTCGCATCGAGGCCTAACTGTTTTAAGCGCGAGTGACGGGACTCGAACCCGCAGCCTCTCCCGTGACAGGGGAGTGCTCTAACCAATTGAGCTACACCCGCATGAGCGAACGAGCGAAGAATACCGCGTCTGAGAGCTTTTTTCAATTGCGGCGGCGCTTCCTGTGTCCCCTACCGACACAGTATCGAAGCGTATCGATACCGGAGACGAGCGCCCAGACGCTGTTGGTGATCACAAACGGCCACACATGATTCGACGCCGCATACCAGAGCAATCCGAGACTCGCGACGAAATTCACTCCATCATACCACACACTCTCGCTCGAGAGCTTGCCGTACTCGTTGAGGACGAATGCCGAGAGGACAAGAAGCGCCGATCCGATACCCAACAATTCAAGAGGTTCCATAACCGCCATTTTAGCACTGTGCCGGCGGCAGGGATCGAACCTGCGACCTAGCCCTTATGAAAGGCTCGCTACTACCACTGAGCTACGCCGGCTTACCTTGGAAAACTACTATATTTCAGTCCTTCAATCAATTCGTGGATACGGTACACTACTCTCATGTGGGACACGATCCTCAATATCAATTCGATCCTGACCATCATCGCGAGTGTCTACGGCATCTACGCGATCGGCTCCGGGATTCTCGCGTGGGACTGGAAGCAAATCGCGCTCGGCGTGTTCGTCGCCGCGTTCTTTCTGACAGCGCAGATCGTCATCGGAGCATTCGCGGATTGATGTAATTTGCGCGTGCATTCCTTCCATAGTAGAGTAAACGCCTTGCTAGCGGGGTGGAGCAGGAGTAGCTCGCAAGGCTCATAACCTTGAGGTCGCGGGTGCAATTCCCGCCCCCGCAACAAATACAGAAAGGGCTCCCGCTTGGGAGTCTTTTCTGTATTCGATGCCGCGGGGAGCGAGGCAACTGCTTGCCTCGCGTGCGGAATTGCACGGCAGTGCGCTGTGCACGCACCGCACTGCCGCGGTCCCGGAGGGAAATTCCCGCCCCCGCAACACGATTGTGATAGCCGGAACCAGTACCGCCTCCCGTCAAAGGTAGTACGGTATCGACCGGCGTCACAGGCAGAAACAACGCAAAAGCCGCGACTTTCATCGTGGCTTTTGCGTTGGATCTACTCCAGAGATAGCATACCTATATTTTCCGATATCGTGTTGCCCGACCAAGTCCGATTCGCTTGATCAAGCCTCGCTTCAGCAGCGTTTCGAGCGCTTTCCCGACGGTGGGGAGAAGCAGCCCTGTCGCGGCGGCTATCTCAGCCCTGCTTCCTTCGTTTGCTTTTGCGAGGTATTCGAATACCGCCTTTTGCTTCGGAGAGAGCGCATCTTCTTGTGCCTCTTTGTCGACAAACGCGAGCGCTTTCTCGGCCTGTTCTTTGACGACCGACAAAAAGAAATTGAGCCACGGGGCTATCGACTCTCCCTCGCCGACTGGATTCTTTTGCGATCGGAATGTTTCTTGCGAGGCGCGCAGAGCGAAATAGTACTCCTCCTTTCGCGACTCAACGATTTGTTCGTGAGAGACGTACTCGATAAACAAGTACCCAGATCGCAACAAGAGCAGGTTTGTGAGTACGCGGGAAAGGCGTCCGTTGCCGTCCTCAAACGGGTGTATTTTTAGAAACTCAATGATAAAGTTTGCGATGATGAGGAGCGGATGGAAACGTTCTTTCTCCAAGGCCTCGTGCGCCCACTCGATAAGCTCAGTCATTTCTTTGCTGGTAAGATACGCGGGCGTCGTCTCAAACATGATGTGCGCCACTTTTCCGTCCTCTCTCAGCACACCGACGATATTCTCCTTTCGTTTCCAGTCGCCGCGATGCAGGTCATCTTTCGTGGAGTACTTGAGAAGTTCCTTGTGCAATGATTTTATCAGCCCTTCTCGAAGCGGCATGGTTTTGTAATTTTCGAAGACGTGTTGAAGCGTTTCGAGGTATCCCTGCACCTCTTGCGAATCGCGGTCGGCAAACCGTTGTATTTTCATTCCTTGCATGATCTTTTTGACCTCCTCGTCGGAAAGTCTTGACCCCTCGATACGGGTGGAGGCGCCTGCCGATGTTATGAGTACTGATTTTCGGAGCGTCGTTATGGCTTCAGGTGTCATGCGCAGTCCCGCTCGAAAAACTCCGCGCATTTCATCGATTGCCGCAAGGAGTGCGACAATGCGAGGGCTTGGGTGTTCGATCCTGTGGTCAAATGTACCGTGAGCGGGCATAATTTCCTGCTACTTTATGTGTATTAGATATTATTAGATCTTATGAGAAAGGTCAAGTGGCTCTATTTCAGGCCATTTACGGGGCACAAGACTTGCACCAGCGTAATGCGCGCCCCCCGCAACAGCATTGTGACGCTCGGAACTCGTTCCGTCAGGCATTAAAGGGTGTCGAGAAGCCGGTACGGTATCGACTGGCATCAGGCCGCCTAGAAACACCAAAGCCGCGACTTGGGACTCACCCTCGCCGGTGGGTTTCCCGTTTATCATCTTCGAGTAAGTGGACTAACTCCGTCCTTCCTTCGTACTTCACCTTTGTGCTGGGGTTAGTTATAGTAGCAACAGAAAAACCTCAGGAGAAGATGCCGATGAGTCCTTTTGAAGAGCTCTCGAACGAAATCGACCAAATCTCCAAGCTGCACTCAAAAAGCAGGCTCGTCAGAGTCTTGCGCCGCATCGAATATTGGAGGCGTCGGTACTGGACCAACGAAACGATCCCCTTCGAGTGGGTTGGCGAGGGTGGTGCGCCCGTTGGAGAACCCATCGAGGTCGTTCACATGACACTCTACGACATGATGGAACACCAAGTCGGGGGGATACTTACACGCAAGATTTTGCTCGAAGGGTTGCGCGTCAATGCGGTGCAGAAGCTTGGTTTCGAGCGTCTGGACCAGTGGCATGGTAAGACTACTGTCCAGCCTCGCTGGGTCTAGCACACATTTCCCCTCTTTCGATTTCAGCCGCATGGTTCGCCCAGCGGCTTTTTCGCTTGAAACAATGATGGTATCTTCAACGCGGACAATCGAGGATACAATGGGACACATGTACGACTACCACGCAGTTCTCGGCGCCGTCGCGCTCGCTGTCGGCGTAGCAGGATACATTCCTTACATCTCCAATACGCTGAAAGGGACTACAAAACCGCACCCGTTCACGTACCTTATCTGGGCACTGATCGGCGCGATCTCGTTTGCAGCCCAGCTTGCGGAAAACGGTGGTCCGGGCGCATGGGCGATGGGAATTCCCGTCCTATTCGGCATCGTGATCGCAGCGCTCTCGCTCACAAAAGGCGAGAAATCTATCACAAAAAGCGATTGGCTCTGCCTGATCACGGCGCTTGGAGCAATAGCGATCTGGCAGCTCACCGACGACGCGCTCTACGCAGTCATCATCGTGATCGGGATCAACACCCTCGCATTCGTTCCGACATTCCGGAAAGCGTACTCCAAACCCGACGAGGAAACCGCTCTATCATACGCGCTTGGCGTATTGAGAAGCGTCATCTCGATTCCGGCACTCCTTTCGTTCAATGTGGTGACCGTCTTACCTCTCGCATACCACATCCTTTCGAACCTGGCGCTTGTGGTGATGCTCATTGTACGAAGAAAAAACCTCGGAAGATGATATTCCTCCTCACGCGAATAATCCCGCTCTCTGCGGGATTATTTCTTGTATCACTCGATGAAGCGAAATTCACGGAATACCTTTTCGTAGAGCGACATGATGCGGCGGACTTCGCGTGAATTCAATTCGTGCGCGGTCCCCGAATGTGCGATTTTATTGCGGATCTTGTGCGCCTCCCATGCAAGATCAATGGTGTTGAATGTCGCGCGGTCGACCGATTTCATTTTGTCTGCCATGGTCTCGCCTCTGTAGCCAAGCGTGTCGAGCAATTCGTTGAGCATGATATCCGCTTCGAGAATCGCGAGGCGCCAGCTTTGATCGTTCTCGGAATGGGCTTGATCCAGGACGCGATGCCATCGCAGGTGCGTCTTCGGGACATCGTGCGAAGCGACGGTGCGCTGCATCGCCGCGAATCGTTTGCGCTCCATCTGGCGCACTTGGAAAATACGGATCGAGCAGTAGATGATGAGCGCCGCCAGCAGTAGCGAGATGAAGAGCGAGAAAGCGACAAAAACGCTCCAGCGATGGAACAGCGCATCGTACACACCCGGGCTCGAAGCGTACTGAAGGTACTCGACGACCTGAGGGGCGGTCACCGGCTCCGTGATAGGGCGCAGTAGCACCGACGACTGCGTAGAGTCGCCCGGCACGCCTGTCTGAACGAACGTGACGACGGTACCAGGCACCCACTTGAAAGCGAGCTCGCCCAAGAACCAAAATACCCACGCAAAGGCGCTGCCGAGACCGGGTTCGGGAGTCATGCAGAAAAGTATACTACGCCTTCTCTACCTGCTCGCCGATTTTAAACAATGTCTCTTCGCTTCCGTGCGCGCCGATGAGCTGGAAACCTACCGGAAGCTTCTTCCCCTCCCTCTCTACGGTGCCGCTCGGTACCGAAATAGCGGGCACTCCCGCAAGATTCGCCGGGACAGAGAAGATATCCTCGGCATACATGGCGAGAGGATCCGATTTCTCGCCGAATTTGAATGCGGGAGAGGCGGTCGTGGGAAGCGCGATCGCATCGACCGATTCAAAAGCGCGCGCGAAATCATTTCGTATGACATCACGCACGGCGCGCGCTTTTCGATAGTATGCATCGGCGTAGCCAGATGAAAGCACGAAGGTGCCGAGCAAGATTCTGCGCCGCACCTCCGGTCCGAATCCCGCACCGCGCGTCTTTGTATACACTTCTCCGATCGAGTCCGCCGGTACGGAGAGACCGTAGCGGATGCCGTCGTACCGCGCAAGATTCGTCGATACCTCAGCCGGGCAGACGATGTAGTACACCGCGAGCGAATGCGGAAGGTGCGGCATGCTGATGTCGCGCACCGCATATCCCGCCGCACGGAGCGTATCGAGAGCGGCTTCGAACATCTGGAGCACATCCGCATCTACTCCTTCCGCAAGGAAATCTCGCGGCACGCCGACGGTCTTCGGAGTGGGACTTTGGGCTTCCGTGTCCGGCAGTGAAGTGCTGTCTTTCGGGTCGTTGCCCTTCAGTACGTCGAAGAGGATCCTCGCATCTCCGACCGTGCGCGCGAGAGGGCCTATCTGATCGAGCGACGAACCCATCGGCATAAGTCCGAAACGCGATACGGCGCCATAGGTAGGCTTGAGCCCCACGAGCCCCGTATGCGCTGCGGGCTGCCGTATTGAGCCGCCCGTGTCAGACCCGAGCGCGGCGAGCGCCATGCATGCGGCGACAGCCGCGGCAGAGCCGCCCGAAGATCCTCCCGGGATGCGCGCAGTGTCGTGGGGATTTTTCGTCGGACCAAACGCGGAATTCTCCGTGGAACTTCCCATCGCGAATTCATCCATATTGGTGCGACCGAGGAATACAGCGCCTTGTGCCTTCAGCTTCGCGATAGCGGTCGCATCGTAGGAAGCGGTGTAGTGCTCAAGTATGTGCGAGGCGGAGCTCGCGACGCGCCCTTCGATAAGGATGTTGTCCTTGATCGCAATCGGTATGCCTGTCAGCGGCTGCGATGTCCCCGCCGCGATCATTGCGTCTGCTGCGCGCGCCTCTGCGCGCGCAGCATCTGCCCACACCTCCAGATAGGCGTGAATGTCGATATCTTTTTCCGCGATACTCTCCAGATACGCGTTCGTGAGATCGAGTGCCGAGTACTCTCTCGCATCGAGCGCGCGGCGTGCTTCCGCAATCGTAAGATTGGAGAGATCCATACTACTTCTTTTTTCGAGAGATGACCTGCTTCACCGCAATGCGGTCGCCCTCGCGCATCGGCGCGGCACTCAAGAGCTTCTCTGTGTGTGCGCCGCTTTCATGCGGCGCCTCATCTGCACGCATCACATTGCGCAGCCCCTTCGGCATAGAGGTCGACGACGTATCGACGCTCTGGATCGTCTCTATAAAACGAAGAATGCCGGGTATCTCCTTTTCGAGCCGCGCAAGCTCCTCGGGCGCAACCTCGATGCGCGCCAGTCTCGCAAGTGCCCCGATATCGACTTTTCCATCGCTCATCCAGACACTATACCCCAAAGTCGGATTGCATTCGACGAGAAACGCGAGAACACGCCTCACGCGAGGAGCTTCAGAAAATTCCCTTCTGAGAGTACTTCCACGCCGAGCGCTTGCGCTTTCGCGAGCTTCGAGCCCGCTTCCTCGCCGGCGACGACGTACGTAGTCTTCTTCGATACCGATTCGGAGACATCGCCTCCGCGCGCACGGATCTGCTGCTTCGCCTCCTCACGCGACAGTGCAGAGAGCGTGCCTGTCAGCACGAATGATTTCCCGGCGAGCACGCCGCCTCCCGCTACTTTTGTATCCGAGACGATGGTGATGACTTTTGTGAGACGATGGAGAAGCTCGCGATTTTCTTCGTCCGCAAACCACTCAGAGATCTCGCGCGCCATCACCTCCCCAAGCCCTTTGATACGCAGAAGCTCCTCGGCATCCGCTCGCGTAAGCGCTTCAAGTGTCCGAAACTCTTGAGAAAGCAAGATGGCGGTCTCCTCTCCCACATGCGGAATGGAAAGACCCGTAATGAGCCGCGACAAGGGGACGCGGGAGGCACTCGCACGTATAGATGCGATGAGCTTCTGCGCGGAGATTTCCGCGAATCCCGGGAGCGCTTCCACGTCGCCTTCAGCGAGCGAAAAGAAATCGTCGAAGTTGTGCACTAGACCGTGCTCGAGCAATAGATCGACGGTCTTCGTACCAAGCCCCTCGATACCGAGGGCGCCCTTGCTCGCAAAATGCCTGAGTTTCCTGCGCAAAATAGCAAACGACGTCTTATCCACGCAGCGCCACGCGACTTCTCCGGGTATGCGCTCGATCTTTCCATCTCCGCCGCACTCCGGCACGCGCGTCGGCCACCGATACGGCTTTGAGCCCTTCGGTCGCAGATCCCGCACGACCTCGACGATATCAGGGATTACGTCGCCTGCCTTCTGAAGGACCACTGTATCCCCAATGCGCACATCCAGACGCCGTATCTCATCCTCGTTGTGCAGAGTCGCGCGAGAGACGACGGTACCAGCGACCGCAACGGGCGTGAGGTGCGCGACTGGCGTGAGGACTCCCGTGCGCCCCACTTGGAGCACGATGTCTTCCACGATGGTCGTCACCTGCTCCGCGGGAAATTTGAACGCGACCGCGAAGCGCGGAGCCTTCCCCGTGTATCCGAGCAGCTCTTGCGATCGCCGTTCATCCACCTTCACCACAATGCCGTCGATCCAGTATTTCTGATGTCGTCCTTTTCGTTTCCACTCTTCCCAAAAACCGACCACGTCGTCTATCGACTTCGCATGCGTACGATGCGGATTCACTTTGAATCCGAGTTCGCGCAGATAGTCGAGCTCTGCAATCTGTGTCGGGGGAAGCTCCTCGCTCGTCTCTGCGACATCGTAGATGAACGCATCGAGCGCACGACTTGCGGCGATGGCCGGATCGAGCTGTCGTATGGATCCTGCCGCCGCATTGCGAGGATTCGCAAACAGAGGTTTCCCCGCCTTTTCTTGCGCGGCATTCAAAGACTCGAGGCTCTCAGAGCTCATCCAGACTTCGCCCTCGACGACGACATCGACGGCGCGTTCGAGCGAAAGCGGGATCGACTCGATGGTGCGGACATTGTGCGTGACGTCTTCGCCGACCACGCCGTCGCCCCGCGTCGCCGCCGTCTTCAGGACGCCTTTTTCATATTCAAGAATGATCTTGAGCCCGTCGATCTTCAGCTCGCATGCATACGTCGGAGGGGCGGAGACTCCCCTGTCGCGGAGATACCGCGATACGCGCGCATCGAACTCCCGCACTTCCTCGGGCGAGAAGACGTCGTTGAACGACCACTGCTCGACCTTGTGCCGCACTTTCTTGAACCACGGCAGCGGCTTTCCCGCGACGCGCTGCGAAGGCGAGGCAGAGGTTATGAGCGACGGATGAAGCGCCTCGATTTCCACGAGCTCGCGCTTGAGCGAATCGAGCGCCGCCTGTGATATCTCCTCCGTATCGTAGACGTGATAGAGCGTACGATACCTATTGATCGCTCGTACGAGCTTCTCGTAGCGGGTTCGGATCTCTCCAGGAATGCGCGGCATATCCCGCCATGATAACAGAAATGCCTTTTAGTAGTGGAGCTCGACGGAACGCTGCAGCGCTCGCGAACTCGTCTGTATAGCCGCACAATTCACGCTGTATCCGTCGGCGTGGATAACGGTCCTGAGCGCGGACGTTATCGGGTCGAGGCTCTTCGTCACAAAGACCTGTACGCAAAAATTGCCGGCAGGCTCGACATCCTGGAATATATTGATCTTCGCCGACTCCATCGTATACGGGTAATCGTCCGACGGAGGGCTAGCGCTCAGCGGCTGACCATCACAGGTCGGGTTCACGTCCGGAGGCGTCGAGGTGGCGAAATAATCGAATCGAAAATCCCAGTAGAGCGCGCACTCCGCCGCAGCATCTGCCGCATAGAAGGCAAATTGCGAATCGCGACCGATCGATGAAAGCGTCACCTCCTTCTGCGCAAGCGCGAAAATTGAGGCGCCGAGCGCGAGCACGATCGAGGAGACGAGCGCCGCGAGAAGGAGTGTGAATCCGCGTTCGCCGCTCTTCGGAGATTGATGTATAGGGTGCTTCATACTCATTCGCTTGCGCCGCTGCCATCGTTGACCCACCGGTAGAGATTTTCGGAGATACTAAAAGAGCGCTCCTGGAAAGCTCCCGTCTTCCACGCGACCGTGACGGTCAGCCGAATCTCGTCTTGATCGCCGTCGACGTATGCCGCTCGCACGGTGCGCGTGAAGTTTGAATTTTGCCATCCCGAGTCCGGGGGCGGAGGATTGCTCGGGGGATTATCGTAGTATCCGTAGAGATCGCCGTTGGTCTGAAGCGGGGGGCATGTAGTATCGCACGTGCTGATCGCCTGATTCGCAGCCACTTCCCCCGCGTCGACGGTAAACGGGGCATTCAGTGGGACCGACCCGAAGAGATCCACCCCTTCGCTACCCGCGGTCTGTGCGATCTCGAGAATCTGCGCATCACGGACCGAGCGCACCGCTTCGATCGCCTCCTGCGCAAGAAAGAATGCGGTGATCTGATCGCGCGCATAGTAGGCAGCCGCGAGGCTCTGTGCCGCGAGCGCCATAGGCGCCACGATCGCGACCGTAAGAAGCGTTATCGCGACCAAAGTCTCGATGAGCGTAAACCCCTTTGCAGGCATTGCGTGCAGCACCTCTCGCATGTCGTGTACGAGATGCGAGATGCCTGATATGAAATGTCGAGTGTTGCTCATAGGTCAAGGACGCGCTGAACGGCGGTCGCCTGTATGTGGAAGGTCGTTTTGTAGCTTTGCGCAAGTCCGGCGGTCCCCTTCACGACGACGACGACCTTAGGCTGCGTATTGTCTCCGCGAGCGGTACCGATGACATAAAAAGACAGCTCTTCGATCGACACTTCAGGCGACGTGATCGCGATCGGCACTTGCCCCTCTTCGGACTTGTAAATGCGACCTACCCCGTTGTCGTCGACTCCGTAGCTGTAGACCCACGGCTGATCCGTCGCGATATTGCCATAGGGCTCAAACGCAAAGACAGTATCGCCGCCGGAACAATCCGAAGACGCAAGCGGCGCGGAGGCGCCGCTTGCGCCGCAGTGGTACACGGTGCCCATGCGCGCAGCGCGTACCATGCCGTCGAGCGCGATGTTGAGATTGTTCATGACCGACTGCAGGGCATGCGCCTTGCGATTGGCATTGACGAGCGCAAGGAGGGTTGAGACGGAGACGAGCATGACGACCGCAAAGAGCGCGACCGCCACGATCATTTCGACGAGAGTGAAGCCGCGTTGTGTATCGTGTGTCATAGAGCGCATGATGACTATGTACCCTTCCTTACCGATATTTGCCCGTTCGCATCGACAACGACGCTCACCGTATCTCCTCGCGGGGACGCGAGCCTGACTGTCGCGCTTGCCACGCACGCGCCGGTCGAAAGCGTGCACGAATTGCCGTTTGCGCTCAGCCACGCATCTGGCTCGGGTCGTTTGAAGAGCACGTCGAGTCGCGAGGTCGAGCCGCACGTCTCGACGCCGAGCGACGACGTCGTACAGATATCCGCAATGCGGTACCCTCGGTTGAAGGTCGAGAGCTGGACCAGCTCGTTCTGATCCGGCTCGAATAAGCCGTCTCCTCCTTCGCTCGGGTACACGTCGGCATAGAGCGCGTACGTGGTCGGCGATGAAAGGTTGAAGCTGATGCCGTATCCTGCACTAAACGTATCTTCTCCGAAGCGCGCGACTGAGATACCGTACACTTGCGCCTGCCGCACGGAAAGCGCGACATCGTAGGCGAGATTCTCAAGGACGACCACTCCGCCGAATTGCGAATTATTGGCGAGAACGACGCCCGAGACGACGACGATGATCGCCGTCACGGCAAGAAGCTCGACCAAAGTGAACCCACGAGAGGAATCGCGGAAAGATCGACGCCATAGCCAGTGATAAACCATACGATGAGGCAGCTGCTTACGAGAAACGGACCGAACGGAATCTCACTGCTCATTGTAAACCCCGCGTGTGTTTCCACCAGCGGAGTTATCCCTATGTTCCTGAATTGACGCACAATGTACGGGAGCGGAATAAGAATACCGACCGAGACAACGGCACCGATAACGAACGCGAAGAACACGGAGACGATGCCGAGGATGGGTCCCAAGAACCACCCGATGCCGAGCGCGAGCTTCACATCTCCAAAACCCATCCACCGCCCCCCCGACACCGCCCAAAGAACAAAAAGCGGAGATGCCGCGAGCGGACCCGCACAAAGATAGTAGAGAGCGTCGGATACGGAGTCGATCAACAAACCTTGAGAGACAAGAGCGAGCGCGCAGAGTGTCCATACCCATTGATTAGGGATGATGGTGTGATACAGATCGTACACCGCGATCGCGAGCAAGAGCGCCGCGATGGCGCAAAAGAGGAAGATGTGCGCGAGACCAAGACCAGGAAGACCTGCTACCAGCGCGAAAAGAATCGCGCACGCGCCCTCGACAAGCGGATACTGCGGCGATATGCGCGCACCGCAATACCTGCACTTCCCGCGCAGCAATATCCACGAGACAAGAGGTACGAGATCGAACCACGCGAGCGTGTGGTCGCAGGTCATGCATCGCGAGCGTCCGCCGACATGCGCAATACCGTGCCTCAGTATGAGCACGTTGAGAAAACTTCCTACAATGAGCCCGAACAGTGCGAAGGCGAAAACGATCATGCGGGGAAGTATGACACGAAAATCCCGCCTCGCGGCGGGATTTTCGTGCACAATTCTCGTCCGATTACGGCTTGAGGTCGAAGCACGTGACGCCTGCCGAACCGGAGGCGCACTTGCCGGAATCCGTCCCGTGGAAGTCTGCGGAAGCGCCTGTCGCGGTGCAGATGACCGTACCCGACGGATTGGTCTCGCCCGAGCTTGCGGTAAGCGTGGTCGTATCGGCGTCGTTGGAGAGCGCCGTATGACCGCTCGTCTCTAGGTCGGCGCCGAGGTGGTAGCTGCTGCACGTACCAGCACTGCCCGAAGCTGCCCATGGCGCGTATGAGTAATCATCGCCATCCGAAGGGTCGGTCGGAAGGACCGCGATGTAGCCCGGCGTCACGAGATTCGCCGAAGTAAGAGCCGGTGGATAGACGCCATTTGCATCGTAGTAGAGCTCAAGCGCGAGCTGGAGTTGTTTTACATCCGCAATACGGCGCGCATCGCGACCCTTCTTGCGTGCGCTATTCAAGGACGCAAGCACGATCGATGAAAGAATACCGATGATAGCGATCACGACGAGGAGCTCGATCAACGTGAAGCCTCTCGTAGAACGTTTTGACATACAAGTGAATATTAACGACTAATGGTACTCAATAATGTGTATGGACATTGTATACCCCTGCCCGAGACCAGCCATACCACCTGTGGATATCCGGGCGGACACCGTGCGCAGAGCCTAGAAACTCGAGGCGATGTTGTAGATGGGGAGAAGCACAGACGCAAGGAGTATCGCGACGCCAAGCGCAAGGACCACGATAAGCAAGGGTTCGATAAGGCTCACGAGCGTGTCGATCGCATTGTTGACCTCGCGGCGATAAAACTTCGCCATGGTATCGAGAATCTGCGCCATGTTGCCCGTCTCTTCGCCGATCTTTATCATCGCGACCACGATACCCGGCATCTCCGGGTGTTTGCGGAGCGCCTCAGAAAGCGGCATACCCGCCTTCACGTCGAGCGCCGCTTGCGCGAGGATCTTCTCATAGACGACATCCCCTACGACAGAACCAGTGATCTCGAGACCGCGAAGTATCTGAATGCCGCTCCGGAGCATCGTCGAGAGGTTGTCGGCGATGCGCGAAAGGAAGATCTTGCGGAAAATACCGCCGAGCGCCGGAGTCTCAAGGCGCGCGCGCGAAAACATCTCCCGACCCTTCTGCGTCTGAGCGTAGCGATACACGAAGACCGCTCCGACGACAAACAGGATGAGAAGGAGCACGATGTATTTCGAGATGAACGCGGAAAGACCGATCACGACTTTCGTATACAGTGGAATCGATTGTCCCACTTCCGAGAGCATATCGGCGAGGCGCGGTATCACGAGCGTCATCATCAGGACCATCACGATAACGAACGTCGCGAGGATGAATCCCGGATACACGAGAGCGTTCCTCGCCTTCTGCGTGATCTCGTAATTGCGGTCGAGGTAGTCCGCGAGGAAGGCAAACGTCTCGTCAAGCTTGCCCGATTCTTCGCCTGAGCGGACCATGTTGACGTAGAATGGCGAAAACACATCCGGGTGCCTTGCGAGCGCGCCGGAGATCGAAGTACCGCTCTGGAGGTCGTTCGCGACTTCAGTAAGCCTCTCACCGAGAAGCGGCGTGCGCGCCTCGGCGGCAAGGAGGCGGAAAGCGCGAAGTGCCGAGACCTGGGCTTCGAAGAGCGTCGTTATCTGGCGCGAGAGCATCACGATATCGGTATTCGTGATGCGCTCAAAGATGCGCAACCGCGTCTCGAAGACCGATTTCTTTTGAGACGCGTCGATGCCGGAGATCACGAGTCCGCGCCGCTGTAGCGCGGCGATCGCGACATCCATATTGACGGCGTCGATGGTGCCCTGCCTCTCGTTCCCCTGCGCGTCGACCGCCGTATACGTGAAAAGGGACATGCGCTACAGGAGTTTTTGGAGGACATTCGGGTTCAGAGAATACTCGAACGCGCTCTCTGGGGTGATCTCGCCGCGCGCGACCAGTTCAGCAAGCGAGCGATTCATGTCGACCATACCCTCCGACGACCCTGTCTCGATGACGGTGTTGATCTCATGCGAACGTTTTTCGCGGATGAGATTGGCGACCGCTTTCGTGTTGATGAGAAGCTCGTAGGCGGGGATGAGACCGCCCGAAATGCGCGGGACGAGGCGCTGTGAGAAAATCCCGGCGAGCGAAGAAGCAAGCTGCATACGAATCTGATCTTGCTGGCTTCCCGGAAACGTGTCGATGATGCGATCAATGGTCTGGGCGGCGTTGTTGGTGTGCAGCGTCGAGAAAACGAGATGACCTGTTTCGGCGGCGGTCACGGCGGCGGCCATCGTCTCCGGCGTGCGCATCTCACCCACGAGAATGACATCGACGTCTTCACGGAACGCCGACTTGAGCGCGGAAGCGAAGTCCTTGGTGTCGATCCCCACTTCGCGCTGCTCCACGAGCGACTGCTTCGGCTCGAATATGTACTCGATCGGATCCTCGATGGTGATGATGTGCTCCATCCTCTCCATATTGATCATCTCGATGAGCGCGGCGAGCGTCGTCGTCTTCCCCTGCCCCACGGGACCGACGACGAGGAAGAACCCTTGGCTTTTGCGCGCAAACGAAATGAGGATCTCGGGAAGATTCAATTCCTGCACGGTGCGTATCACTTTCGGGATAAGGCGCAGCGCGATGCCGATAGTGCCGCGCTGGAAAAAGGCGTTGCCGCGGAAGCGGAAGCCATCGGGGCTCTCGTATGCGAAGTCGATCTCTTGCTGTGCGAGGAATCGCTTCTCCTGCTCGGGCGTGAGGAGCGCTTTGACGAATCCCGCCGTATCCTCGTGCGTCAGGACCGCTTCTTTGAGCATCGGCGCAAGCGAACCCGAGACGCGCACCGTGGGGTGCGCTCCGACGGAAAAGTGAAGGTCGGACGCGCCCTCATGCGCAAGGACGTTGATGTATTTCTTCAAGAGGGTCGGATAATCATTCATATCGCTCATGATATCAGGAATGCGCGCGCTTTTTTGCGAGCGCATCTGACACGATGTTGACAACCTCCGATGGTACCATGCTCGCCTTGATGAGGTAGAGCTCGGCGCCGAGCGAAAGCGCCTTCGATTTCTCCGCGTCGTCGCTCTGGTTGGTCAGTGCGGCGCGTACCGCATTCAAAGCGAGATGCTCGTCGTGAAGCGCCTGCAGGAACGAGAATCCATCGCGCTCTGGCATTGCGATATCGAAGACGACCGCATCGGGAGCGAACCCTTCGTGCAGCACGCGAAGTGCATCGTCGACCGAGAGACACGCCTCGACGGCGTAGCCCTGCTGCGTGAATTTCATGCTGTACATATCGAGCAGAAATTTGTCGTCGTCGGTCAGGAGCACTTTGCCTTTCGTCTCTGGAGTACTCATACGGCAGGCGGGATCGTCTCGGAAGCAGACGCCGGTGCCTCGGGCGCGGGCGAAGACGCGGCTGAATCGTCGCCGGAGAGCATGAGCGTGCTCAGCGAATTGACTTCCGAGAACGGAATCTTTTTGTCGAAGGCTTTCATCATCGCGTCTTCCTGCATCGTGAGCATTCCCTGCTCGCGCGCAGCCGCCCACAGGCGGCTATCGACCGGGTTGTCGAGGACGATCTTTTCGATACTCTGCGACATCTCCAATACCTCGAAAACCGCCATGCGACCCTTCATACCAGTCGGCGACGTCGGCGTCCGCATCGGTTCGTAGACGGTCTTCGGGACCTTGAAACGATGTTTTTCCGGGAGCGAAGAGAGCTGCTCCTCGATGGATTTGCGCACAGACGGCGAGAGCTCCACTTCCTGCTCGGCGCCCGGACTGAATGTGCGTACCAAGCGCTGCGCGACGGAGGCGATGAGGACGGGCGGAATGAGGTACGGCTCGACGCCCATGTCGATGAGGCGCGGAATAGTGCCGACCGCATCGTTGGTGTGGATGGTGGAGAGCACGAGATGACCAGTGAGCGCCGCTTGTATGGCAAGCTTCGCGGTCTCGCCGTCGCGGATCTCACCCACCATGATGATGTCGGGGTCTTGGCGCAGTGTGGTGCGCAAACCGTTTGCAAACGTATAGCCGATTTCAGGACGCACCTGCGATTGCGTCACGCCGTCCACGTAGTACTCGATCGGATCTTCGAGCGAGAGCACGTTTTTGTGCTCGCGGTCGGTCTCGCTCAGCATCGAGTAGAGCGTGGTCGATTTTCCGCTTCCCGTCGGACCGGAAATAAGGACGAGGCCGTGCGGCGCGGTGATCGCCTTGCGGAGAAGTTGGAGATTGCGGTCGGTGAGACCTATTGCGTCGAGCGGTATAAACCCCTCTTCGCGATCGAGAATACGTATCACGACCTTTTCGCCGTTGTACGAAGGAAACGTCGAGACGCGGAAATCGATTTGTCTGCCGTCGATCGCCGCAGAAAAGCGACCGTCTTGCGGCTTTCTCATCTCATCGAGCCTGATAGACGCAAGTACCTTGACCCGCGCCACGAGCGCGCGGTGCGTATTGACGGGAAGCACGACCGACGTATGCAAATCGCCGTCGACTCGATAGCGGATGCGGACGCCGGACGGCTGGGGCTCGATATGAATATCCGACGCTTTTCCGTCGACCGCATAGCGGAGAACGGTGGAGACTATTTTGATCGTCGGCGCATCTTCCTGGATATTGAGATTGCCCCGCTCGGCGGCTCCATGCCCGATCGATGGATCATCGAGGTCGACGGGCGCGGTATCGCTGGTATCTTTTTTCGGTTTGCTGCTGCTTCGCTCCTCGCTCTGCAGATCCGACACGGCTCGATCCACATCACCGCCAAGCCCCCGATACATCGCGAGGACGCGGTCGAAATCCGCTTTCGATATCTGAAACACTTTGTATGGCATGCCGCTTGTGCGGCTGATGAAGTTCAGAGCGTCGACCCCCTCGATGTCGTCCGGATCCACCATACCGACTTCGAGCACGCCCTCGGAGACGGCGAGCGGCACCAGATTGTAGTGCGATGCCGACTCCTCGGGTATGAATTTGAGGATATCGTACGGCACTTTGGTATCGCCCATGTCGCGCATGGGCGCGCCGGAGACGCCCGAAGAGGCGCCGTCTGCCTGAAGTGTGTTCACTTCGGGTGGCATACCTCGGATTAGCGCGAAGGGGTAAAGAGTTGGGCGGCGCGAGTGGAGCTCGCGGAATTCGACGCTCCGGCAGAGATGGGTGCAAACGGATTCGACCGCCCGACCGCCTCCGGGATGATCTGCGTGGAGAAATCTTTTAGGTTGAGGAACGCCGACTCCGAAAAGATCGTGCCCTCGAGCTTGACCGCGCGAAGCGCAAGCAGCGTCGAGACCAATTCCTGATCCGCTCCCGCGCTCGCGATCGGCGTCTGCGTGATGAGCGACTCCGAATCGCCCGAGCCTCCCGACACGACGTACCAAACCCCGCCGCCGACGATGACGAGGATCACGATCAGTATCAATTTGTGTCGTCCAAGTGCTGCCATATTATTTAAGCCAGTAGGTTCGAAGAGTGATATCGTACGTGTAGACCGGCGGTCCTGAGCGCGTGATCGATCCCGCAGGTCCGGCGCCGCCCGGGACGCTCGAAGAAATCGAGAGCGCGACCAGATCGACGACCCGCAGGCTCGATTCAAGATCGGTCATGAAATCGATAAACGAATCGTACGTGCCGTGCGTCGTGAATTTGAGCGTCAGAGAATCGTATTTCTGACCGTTGGCAGCGATGGCACCAAGCGCCGTCTGGCTCTTCCCGCTCGCGGCGCTGGATGAATTACTCACGTCGACATTTTGCAATCCAAGACCATAGCGCCCCGCGAGCGAATCGAGGTCGAGAATAAGGCGGACGTTGTCGACATGATCCGGCAGGAATTTCTGCAGACGCTCAAGGTCGTTGGGGTTGAATGTGTTGTACGTCTTCAGCAGATTCTGCTTGAGTGATTGGAGCTCAGCCGCTTTGTCGAGCGCCGCATCATACTGCGCAACCTGATTTTGCGATGCGCGCACGTCATCGTAGGCAGGCTGCGTGTACAGGAAGAAGATGCTTCCTGCGAAGACGGCTCCGAGTAGTGCGAGCGTGAGGCGGATCATATTATTGTGTCGTCTCCGGGGCGGCAGATGCACTCCCTCCCCCCTCTTCAGAAATACCGAAAGGCGATGCGCCGCCGGACGCGCCCTGAGCGGGAGCCCCTGCGGGAGCCTGACTCGTGGGGGTCGGATTCTGCGGCAAAGATCCGACCGATACATACCGTATCGCATTCGGATTCACGATCGCGGCGAGATTGAAATGCACGCCATCGGGCTGCCGCGCGATCCCTGAGAAAATCGGGCTTGTAATAACTCCATTCTTGCTGAAGAGATCCGCTTGCAGCGCGATCGAGTTTACGCTCTGAGCGATACCCTGCATCTTGATGGTGATGTGATGCGGATCCGACGCTTGCAGGTCGAGGCTTTGGAAAGAGACGGATGCAAGCGTCGCGGATTGCAGCGCGGCGAAGAACGCCGACGGTGCGACATGGCTCGAGAGCAGCCCGTCTGCCGCGTGCATCCGATCGTCGAGCCGCGTGAGCTGCTGGATGAGCGACGGCTCAAACGCCGCCTTCGCGCGCTGCAGCTGCTCAAGCTTCGACGCGCTCTCCGTGTGCAAATACTGGCTGTAGAGAAAGACCGCGGCGCCGAGCGCGACGGATGCGACGAGGAGCACGATACCGAAGAGGAGGAACAGGTCGTTCAATCCCCCGGCGCTCTTGCGCACGACCGGTGCCGCCGTGTCGTGCGGTATGAATGCTCCCGGTGTTGCTCCCTCTGCCATAGTGCTATGTCTTTAATTTGCGCAACGCTACCCCGACTGCGACCGAGAATCCGGGACCGATCTCGCGAAGGACATTTTCGAGGAAAGCGGGCGTCTCGGTCCTCTGAAACGGATTCGCGATCTCCACCTCCACGGCAAGCTCCTGCTTCGCCACCTCCGTAAGTCCGGGAAGCGACGCGCCGCCTCCCGTCAAGACTACGCGCGACACATTCTTATTGTATCGCTGTCCGTAGCTCAATACTACCCTATTCACCTCGCTTAAGAGACGCTCCAGTGTGGATAGGAGCGAGGTCTTGATGCGATCGTTCTCGTCGGGGCTATATGCGGTCGATTCTACAAGCCCGCGCTCGCGCTTCACACGCTCCGCTTTCTCAAACTCCCAATCGAGCGATCGAGCGAGATGCTCGGTAATCTGCTGCCCGCCCATCGTGATGAGGTGCGAGAGACGGACAACTCCGCGCTCGACGACGTATATCTTGGTCGTCGCAGCACCGATATCGACGACCACGATGGGCGCGATGCCGTGCCCCACCGAAGAACGCACCGCGCTGAAGATTTCTATCTCATAAAAATCGATGCTGAGACCCGCGGTCGCCGCGACCGTCTGGTATCCTTGGAGCGCGTTGTTGTGGATCGCGACAAGGAGCACTTCGCGCCCTTTCGCTTCGAGCACGCTCTGCGGCTCGATGCGATCAAACGCGCTCCCCTCTCCTTCGTCGCGCGGAATGACGAACCAGTCGAGCGAAACTTCGCTGACCGGTATCGGGATGTACTTGCGCGCCTCGATCGGTATCATCCGCTTCAATTGCTCAGGATCGACATTGGGAAGCGTGATGACGGAGACCAGGCTCGATGAGAAGGGTATGGAAAGTCCTCCCGAGCGCGCTGTCACATTGGCTTCTCGCATGACGTCTGTGATAGCTTCCGCTATTTTCTCCGGCGGCAGCTTCACTGCTTTCCCTATCGGCTGCCCGGCATACGGACCGAGCGCGATCTCGCCATACGTCTCGAGGATTGCGGCTCCTTTCGACGTGCGAAGCTGCACGATCTTCGCCGAGCTCGCGCCGATGTCGATGCCAAGGACGCTCCCCTCGGCGCTTTTTCCGAGAGAAGAAGAAACGTTCTTAAAAATACTCCCGAGCGAAAATGCCATTTGAAAATTATATCACGCTGTTTTGTGGAAACCTCGGACGACTTTTGCGATGAGCACCGTGATGCGCTTACCAAAAATGAGCGATTTACGAAATCACTCATCACCACGGTCAATCTTCGCCGCGACGATGAAATCATTCTCCGACAGACCGCCGATCGCGTGCGTCGTAAGCTCGACAACGACCCTGCCCCATGAAAGCTGCACATCGGGATGATGCCCCTCGCTCTCGGCGATAGCGCCGATCGTATTCGTATGCGCGAGCGCATCTTTGAAATCCTTGCACTTGAATTCTTTCGAGATCCAGCGCCCGTCGCCGCTCAGCGTCCATCCACGAAGCTGCTTCAGCAGCACTTCCGCTTCCGCTCTTGTAAGCGGCGCAGCTCCTCCCTCGCATGCGACGCATTTTTTCTGCACCAGATCCATCCAAAGAACTATACCACGCGGTACATTCACCGGCATTAATAAGGCGCTCGCCGGCATCGGCGCTGTGTGTGTGACGCTCCTCGCCGCCGTCCTCCCCTTGCGCGCGCGGAGCGCGCGCACGAAAGCGCGCTCCGCGGAAGATATCCCGCTCGATCCGACCGCGCACGAGCTTCTCGGCGTACACATCACCACGCTGATGGATTATAGAAACCCAGCGGTCGAAGATTTGATCCGCTCGCTCAAGTACGACGGCTCCGGGCATGGCGCCCGGCTCGCCGCTACGCTGCTCGCAGATTACCTGCGTGAGGAGATCGAATCGCAAAGAAATTTCTCACAAAAGAAAATCCTCATCGTACCTGTCCCGCTGCATAAAGCCCGCGCTCGCGAGCGCGGGTTCAATCAGATCGAGCTGGTGCTGAGAGCGCTGCCCCAAGAGCTCCGCGACGGAGCGCTCGCGCACCTGCTCCCCGGAGTGTTGCGGCGCGCTCGTGCGACCAAACCCCAGACGAAATTACCGCGAAAGGAGCGGCTTTCAAATGTCGCAGGAGCTTTCGAGGTCGCGGATGCATCTCTCGTGCGCGGCTCACGCATCTTTCTCATAGACGATGTGACGACGACGGGCGCGACGCTTGCAAACGCAGCGACGCCGCTGCGCAAAGCGGGAGCAGAAGTCTCCCTCATCGCACTTGCCCGCGCGTGAGATTACATCGCACTCACAGCGACTCCAAGATAGTACGGCCAGACAATAAGCGCCAACACCCCCTTTCCAAATGTAAGATGCAGGTAGCCGATAGTGAAAAGCCACGCCGCAATCCACAATCCTCCGCTCATCGTATGGTGCTCTATTTTTATTTTCTCCATGCACGCAGTATAGCACCCTCGCGGAAGCACATCGTGTGATTCCCATGCCTTACACCGGGTACAGATTGCGCATGTTGCGCGCATGCGCACGTATATGCTACAAGTCCACACAGAAGACGGAGGCTCTCATGATCAGTGAACAGTACTTTTACCCCACGCCGGGGGGCAGATGGGCAATCAGCGTAAGAGTCGGCAATCGGTGGATTTCTCTCGTCCAGGGTTCTTACCTCGACGATCCAGCGGACGCAGAAGCGACCTTGCGCGCGATCGGCATCCCGCCGACCGTCGACAATCTCGACCTCTACTTCCCCCTTTCGGAAGGACAAGGTCGCTGCCCCACACTCGCACTTCTCGAGCTCACTACCCTACTCGACCACACCAATCCGAAAACCAAGATGCGGAAAGGTGAAGTCGGTGTCTGAAGACAAAAGCGCCGGGACCCCCGGCGCTTTCCACTTGAAGCTGTTCTTCGGTTTACTGCGCGGGTTGGAGAGGTGGCAGAGCCCTGCCTGCCGGCAGGCAGGGGTCGAATTATGTTCTACGTTTACGTTCTCAAAAGTTGCAAAGACAACAGCTTGTACATTGGAAAGACTAACAATGTTATACGGCGATTGGCTGAACACAACTCTGGACATACTACCGCCACAAAATCTAAACGCCCATACTTGCTTCTGAAAACGATAGAATGTTATTCGGTGCAGGAGGCGATTCAGATGGAAAAAAAGCACAAAAAAGGGTATAAACGAGAGGAAATCAGACGCAAGTACGGTCTGATTTAGACTTGGAGAGGTGGCAGAGCGGTCGAATGCAGCACACTGCTAATGTGTTGAGCCTCAAAAGGGCTCCGAGGGTTCGAATCCCTCCCTCTCCGCATTTTTTCAAAATCCGCAGAATCGCGTTGACCGAGCGGAGCCCCGCGCCCGGTGGCGGGCGGGCGCGGGGCACTAAAGTCTTGATTTGCAAGGGTTCGCCACGCTCCGCGTGGCGCAA